>CALZJI010000001.1 GCA_945787615.1 uncultured Chromatiaceae bacterium
CCACTGACACACCCAAGCCATGTTGATCCACTGCAGCAATCAGGATTATAACCAAACGTTTTCGCGGCGTACCCCTAACAATCGGGAAGATCGAAATCATCATTCGCGCGCAGTACGTTTTTCTAGTGTAGCCGAAAATTCTGCTTGTGGAATACTGGGTCAGGATTCAAGCGGGTACGCCAATGCATTAAGATCGATGACGGCTTTCACCCGTGGTGATGCCGCCCGCGACGAGATGTGCGGTGCGCAGCGGCTCGGGCATCACGCCGTTGATAGCGAGCCGCTTGATTAATAGGGCTGTTTCTTGTCGTTCGATGCCGAGTCGTTGAACGTAGACGTTTTCTATAAATTCCATAGGTCCAGCCTGTTCGATCAGGTGCCATTTGCGTTTTCCCCCAGGAACGTGGTGTAGAAGCGCTTGTTTTATCAACGTAAAATCCGGTGTTTTACGGCTTACGACAATCACTGGCAGTCTTAATGTTTCATGCAGAACGCGGAGGTTAACGACGTTAAAGCCTGCGAAATTAATCCCCTGTAGAAGAAGGGCATGAAGCTGTGGAAAAAAACGCGACTCTGCGATGAGTGTTGAGATAGTGCGCGTTGCGTTAACGCCGTCGCGGCGTATTTTGCCACATAGAATTCCTTGTAGCCGGGTGTCAGAGAAAACAGCGCCGACGAGCAAAACGTCGCCGCGATGTTCCGCTGCAAATGGCCCGTCATCGAAACCAACGACGTGAGAAATACGTTTATTCACAAGGCGACCTACAACTTATCGCGCGACCGAGGCTGTGGTCGTTGTCGAATTGCGAATGATAATGCTTGACCGGGAAATTGGTCGAGGCAGAATACCGAATGCCAGGCGCAGCGATCAACGCTGTGTTGCGGTAATAGTATGACATCGCCGGGGGATAAAATGTAGGCATAGCCGTTCGCTATTAGTTGCTGGGTAAACGCCGGTGTTCGATTAATGAGCGCTTCAAGGGGATCGTTTTCTTCGTCGTCTAGATAAGCGCTAAGTTCGGTTGCTGCAGCGGCTCGACGATATAGGGTTTGCCGTGATTCGCGATCGGGTATGATTTCCGATAATACTTGGTCAACATCGGAACGCGTTATAAAGTGTTTTATTTCAGTGATTAGGTTGCTTTTAGAGAGGGCTAGCCATGCCGTGCGACCGTGAAGTTGAGCGTACACGACGCCGATGTGGCCGCGCTCGACATCTTGATGGAACTGGGCGCCACCGTTTGGCGCATTGAAATAAACGATGCGTTCCACGAACGCGAGATTCTCAACCGCCGTAATGTGCCGAATGGTTTCATTAAGCCGTTCGTTATGACTAACGATCTCCGATTCTGGAAAAATCGCCTCCGTGAGTTCTCCAGCGTATGCTTGGCGTGGAAAATCGCTCGCAACGTCTTCGTAACCCACTATGCCAAAAGAAAAGCGAAACCGCAGCGAGGCATCGTCTTGTGCGTAAGACAACCAGGACAACTTAACCCAGATATTCTCGGCAACGACCTCTTCTTCGTCAACGACATCGAATTCTAGGGTTTCGATTTCCTGTTGGTCGCTTTCGTCGTGGCTCGACGCTAAGAGTTCGAAATGGGGCGTAAGCCGAGAGACATAAGGCTCCGTGAGAAAAATATCCGCGCAATCCTCGTCGTCAAGAATACGGTGCAGTAACTGTTGCGAGGTGGTGATCATTGATCGAGCACGCGCGACCTCTTTGGCGACAAACTGAGGCAACACAATGGGCGTGTCTGAGGACCACGCGGCCTCGGCGAGCGACGGAGGTGTCCGATTAGCGATTTGCCCGATCCAGCCTATACTGTAGCCACGCCGGCCTAACCAATGTAACTCCTCAACGTCTAGTTCGTGGGCGCGCCTATGGGCGTGCTCGCGGTCTAAGGTGGGGGGCGCGACATAGACGATTGGCGGCTCTTGGCTCAGGTTTGCATCCGTTTTTTTCATAGACCAGTGGACTCGTTGGATAAGCGTGTCAAGCACAAGGTTATACCTGTATCAATCAATATCGGTATATACCCGTGGCGTTTGTGATTTAGGTGTCAATAGCACGCCCTCTTCATTCCATGTCTGCGTTGAAACTCCTCACAATAGTCCGGCTATTACTCGTCATTTCGCCTTGCCACGAAATGAATATGACGCACTCTTAACACCTAAATCTCAAACGCCACGGGTATATTTTACCTGAGGAGGCCGGTTCAGTCGGGTAAATAATCATCAAAAAAATTACGCTTCATGTTGAGTTGATCAGAATCACAACACATGTTCCTTGGGTTAGTGCCTCGATTTAGGCCGCCAAACCGTTCGCTTGTGTGCTCCCGCACTTTCGCGTTTTTGTTAAAGAACTTCGCTATTCTGTCGTAGTAAAAGGTGGCCCTTGCGACACATTTTCGAGAAATTCCATAAAAATTTTCATGTAATAATGCACACATCCCCGGACAAGCAGAAACAGTTTCTGGTCATGCTTGAAGGGCTCAAAGAGTCTTTCATTGATGAACTCCCGCTTAGGATCGACGACATTGAGCAAATGTGTCTCACATGCGAGAAACCGGGTTCGCGTGACGAGAAGACACAAGAAAGTCTGTTTCGCAGCGTGCACAGCTTAAAAGGGACGGCGGGGACATATGGTATCCAGATTCTAACGACGATCTGTCATCAACTTGAAGACCGGTTAACGGAGTTTTCTGGCAACTTTACGGAAAAATACCTCCCATATATCGACTTAATGCGCGATGCAATTAATGTTTTAAATGATCCAGTCGGTTTAGCCAGCATCGAAGGTCAGCTCTACACGCTCCGCCGCGAGATGGCCCACAGTGATTACCTAGGGATGATCGTTGAGGGATCAAAAACAAACGCATTGATGCAGCAGGGTATTTTAACATCCTACCCAATTGAATTTGTTGTGGTTGAGGACGGCTTCGAGGCATTAGGGAGACTGCTCCACGAGAAGTTTGATCTCTTGATGACGGGGAGGGAAGTTGGCGCGCTCAACGGTCTTGCTCTAATCAGCGCACTCCGAACATCGGACAGCATCAATAAAAATATAAAAACAGTGTTGATAAGCGCTACAACGAGCCTCGATACAATGCCGGGCTGTGAGCCGGATCAATTGATCATTAAAGACACGCACCTTAGCCAAAATCTAACGAAGGCCATCGAGTCGTTATTTCGCAATTTGTCGGTTTGACGCGAGCCCTTATCACGGCAACAATGGCCGGCATAGCCATACGATTGCAACAACCACAAACGGCATCACTAGGTTTAGGCGGATGCCCGCGCGCACCATCGCACGCATACCAACACGCCCGGTGCCAAAGACGATGGCGTTGGGCGGCGTTGCGACCGGCAGCATAAAGGCACATGAGGCGGCTAAGGCCGCGGTCATTAACACCTGCGTAAGGTCATGATCGCTCCCCAGCGCGACTGCCGCGAGTATCGGTAACATAACCTGGGTGGTCGCTGTATTGCTGGTTATTTCAGTAAGAAAAGTGATCGCCAACGCGATACCCAGCAGCATTAACGGTAAGGGAACGGTGGATAGAAACTGCAATTTCTGCCCTACCCATTGGGACAGTTCGGAACTCTCCATGCCCATAGCCAAAGCGAACCCACCCCCGAGGAGAATCAGGATTTCCCAAGGCAAGCGACCAATGGCATCATGGCCAAGGATCGGCCTGTTGTCGCGAATAGGAACAAGGAACAAAGCAAGTGCGGCGATCATTGCGACGGTTCCATCATCGACACCTGGGTAGGGCAGCAATGAAGACCACCCGGGGATAGAAAAGCCTTCTCCTTGTATACCTTGTCGCGTCATCCACGCCAACGCCGTCATGCATAGGACAAACGCAACGAAACGTTCGTCACGGCGCATCGGTCCTAGCGCGTGCAAAGCCTGATCTAAGCCCTCAATCGCTGCATTTGACCACGACAGCCGTCTCACCTTACGCCCAAAAAGAACCAATAACGCGGTTAGCCCGGTGACTACTAAGGGAACGCCTATTAACATCCACTGTAAAAAACTAGGTGTTAGTTCGGGCGCTTGCGCGCGCATATTTTCAAGAAAAACCAGGTTAGGTACGGTTCCGACGGGCGTTCCCATGCCGCCGATATTTGCAGCATAGGCGATAATGAGCAGTAATGCGGGCGCCATGATTGTCATTTGCGATTGGTCGAACACTTTGTCCAAACGCCCTATCACAGCAATAGCGATGGTGACCATCAACATCGTCGTGGCAGTGTTTGAAATCCACATGGACAAAAACGCTGTGGTCACCGCGAAACCGGCCAGAATTTGTAGTGGGCTGCGATGCAGATGAGACAAAATAACAAGGGCGACACGCCGATGAAGGCCAGAGCGTTCCATTGCCTGGGCGATCAAGAACCCACCGATAAACAAAAACATTATGCTCGTCATATATCGTGGTGCGGTCTCCTTGGCAGTTGCAATGCCGGTGAGCGGAAAGGCGACCAAAGGCAGCAATGCCGTGACCGCGAGCGGTACGCATTCCGTTAGCCACCACGTCGCCATCCACAGAACAATGCCCAACATGAAAGGTGCTTGTGGATGATCAGGAATGTCGACGATCAATGGGGTGAGAAGGCCAAAGGTTGGCCCGAGTAAAAGCGCAAAACGTTTCATGGCGACTCTCGTCCGTCAGCGTTCATGGGCGAGGCGACTGTACCATAACA
>CALZJI010000002.1 GCA_945787615.1 uncultured Chromatiaceae bacterium
ATGCCACTTCTCGCCTTACCTTATGCACCCAGCCGCGTCGAATACTTAATACTCGCCAATCGCCGTATCTTGGCCGACCAAATGGCCTTTTTACAAGCGCACGCGCCACGCAATCGCCGAGCGACGTAAGGGCCGCGGAAACAAATAATCATCCAATCTTGCGTGTCTTTTGGCCCAGCTTCTGTGTTGCGGCAAGGGTTACATAAAGCGATTATGCGCCCCTTGCCGCGCCTTGAATCTGAGCCAAAAGACACGCAAGATTGGATGATTATTTATTTCCGCGGCCCTAATGCCGAGGGCGTCGAAACAGAAGCGCAAAAAGCCTTCCTCACCGAAAAAGGCTGTGAAGAAATGCAGGGATTTCTGTTTAGCCGACCTACTCCGGCAAGCGACGTCACCAAATTGGTGGAAACAAACGCCGCAAAACAGCGCGCACTGTTGGTGAAATAGCGGCGAAGCCGAAAACCGTCGTCATTGATGCGCGCAAGGGCTTAGAGTAGGTTCAGGTTAAGGATCACTGGCCGGCGGGTAGTGATCCCGTGTCTTAGACTGTCGAGAACGTTCTACTAATCCGATTGAAGTTTTTCCAAGCGGTAACCATGGCGATAGATGGTAGCGAGCCGCCAATTGTGCTGTGGTCCTAGCCGCAATTTTTGTCTTACCAGACTCATATGCGTATCGACGGTTCGTGTATTTAGATCAGCCCGCTGGCCCCACACGCGTTCGAGAATGTGTCCGCGGCTGAATAACCGACCGGCATTCTGGAACAGAAAAACAGCGAGTTCGAATTCCTTGGCGGTAAGCTGAATGGCGTCGCCATTAACGTTTACTGTTCGGTTGGCGCGATCAAATCGATAGGGAGCAAATTCAACGATATCTTTGTCATCGGGTAGCGCCTCGGCGCGTCGTTGTACTGCATCGATACGAGCAAGCAATTCCATGCGTCGAACCGGTTTTATCATGTAATCGTCTGCGCCGGCTTTAAGGGCGGTAACGATATCCTCTTCATGGTCGCGATTGGTAACGAATAACACGGGAATTGGCCAACTCATGTCGCTGCGAAGTTGTGTAAGTGTTTCAATTCCGCTAGCGCCGGGCAATTCCCAATCTAGAATCAATACGTCATAACTGTCTCGGCGTATACCACGTAATAGTTCTTCGCCGGTGGTGTACCACATGCAGCTATGGCCTTCGTCTTCCAACCAGGACTGGAGAAGCCGACCTTGATCTGGCTGGTCTTCGAGTAGCGCGATACGCAATAGTTGTTACTCCTTCATCTTATCCGCATTATATACATCAAATTATATAAGCAATTTATGCCGGCTTCAATTATAAACGGACATTTGTGAGTTAACTAAGAGAATCGAAGCCTAACCTAATTATAAAAAACATCGGTTGATTTCGGGAGTTCTCTTTTGTCAAGAAATGCAAAATTGTGTCGAGATAGATTGTGGTGGCTACATGCTCGCCTTATGTTGTGTGAGACAGGTTCCGTTAGCGGTAGTCAAGAATGGCCTGGTTTAGGGGTTTCTTCCATGAGCGTCTTTGTTAATCGGTTGATTAAAACGTACCACCATGAGTTTTTTGGGGTGGTGCTAGAAAGCGGTTTGAGTCCGAGTGAATCACAGCGTCTGCTTCCCATAGCGCTTCAATCCACTATTTACACATTGGTAACGACTGGGAACAGCGAGCCGTCAACAATTAATTCGCGGCAAAAAGTGTTAGACCTTATTGCACAACTTGACGTTATGCCACTGGCCGCAAGATCTGGAATAGAACCAGCCCGTGTTGAGCTCTGTTTAGAGCGGTTAGTTCCTAAGCTGCTTAGTAAGCTTTCCGATAGTTCCGATGCCAAGCGTCGATTAGCTCCGCTTCGTGATCATCGTCGAGGCGCGGTGAACGCTGTCGGTTAATCCCTTAATACGCTGTAGTAATAAGCCGGAAAAGGTGTGGTTGACACCTCACGCTTTTCCGGAACCATCCGATGGGAACAGCGCTGTTTCTGGAAGAAATCCGGGCTACCTAATTGGTGTTATCAAAGGCTGAGTCCCGATTTCTCCTCTTCTTTCCTGTATCCGTCTCTGGCGTCGGCGCGGAATCATCAGTCTTCTTACGCGCATTGCCGGCAGACAATAGATCCACAAAAGCGCTGAGACGCTTTGCCAACCATCCCCCTTTTTGCCGCTTAATAAGCTTTTGAAGTTCCAACGCCGCTCGTTCGTGCGTGATGCGTTGGTTCGCTAAGTCTTTATAGATGCGATCAGCAAATTTTCGCCGCTTTACCGCATCACCGGCGTCCAGAAAGCCTTCGATGGCCGTTGCCAGCACGGTTATAAATCCCTGTCGTGCTCCGCTACGGGTTTTCGCCCGTGTTTGCTCCATGGCGGATTTTAGATTCGATTCGATTATTCGCAATTCGGCTTGAAAGCTCTCCTTTTGTGCAAATAGGGCATTTTTGACGACGTCGATCGTCTCGCTGACGTACTCTTCACATAAGAATCCGTATTCCCGATAATTTGCCAACGCTCGCAGGCCCTCCTGGGCTCGGCGCGTATCGCCCCGGGCACCTTTTTTTAACGTGTTTATAATCTTGTCGGAGGCTCGACGCTGATCTTGATCGGTTTGGCCGAGTCCTGCTCGAAGATCCTGGCACGCGTCATAGCAGGCCTCCCAAGCTTGCCAACGATAAACGAAGTCTAATCCAGTACCTTTAATATTTTGCATTCCCATCATGCGGTTATGAAAACCGGGCGGCGTTATTTCGCATATCTTATTAACGATTTCATCACCGCTGAGATAAGGGTCGCTAATAATGATTAGTTTGCGCTCGAACCATCGCCAAAGCTGCTCGCGGAAACCCTGATTGAGCTTAGAGCGATCCTCCTCCGTCGCCAAAGACACTTGTTTTGACAACTCGCAGTACTCGCTATATGCATTGAATCCCTCCTTATAATAACTAACGATTTCCTCTTTATGGGTGAGTCGAAGTCGTTCGAATTCGTGTTCAACCGATTCCGGTGTGTGCCAGAGTTCTAAAACCCTAGTGAGCGCCGCTCTATCAAGTTGATCGGTCAGCATAGCCTCCAAACGGCCCTTGACATGCTGCTCCTTAAACGGAACGCGGAATCGCCAAGCCCAATCGGCCAATAGTTCCTCGGCATCATGGTCCTCCGCGGGTTGCGCGTTTGGCCACAATGTTAGATCATGAACGAAACGCTCCCAGGCATTGCGGATATAGTTAACAAGCCCGTCCATGTTCGTCCCGATTAGGAAGTGGCGGTCGGCGCTTAAATCATTGACGAGAATATTGGCGAACACCTGAGAGCGAGCGATTCGATCAGCTCGGTTATTGACAAGGGTTGTAAGCCACGTTCCAGGGTTTTTTTCGTAATCATGGTCTGCGAACCCCATCCTTTGCCAATTGTTTAGGCAGCCAAAGCGTTCGTTGGCGGACATGCCGTTTATGAACTCCAAACGACGCCCCCGTAAGGTCGCGACCGGGTACGCTTTTAACACCCCCAAGTCGAGCACGACACGGTCGGCCATTTCTTTTAGCGCGAAATCGGAGCTGACGCCGAGTTCATCGGCGAGGGTGAGGACCAATGCGATGTTGTACGGGTGCTCCTCATAGGGAAAACGTGCCAATATATCCGGGCAAAGAAGCCCGGCCTCCAACCAACCGACCGACCGCGTGCGTGTTCCTCTGTTTTCGGCGGCTGTTACTAGAATGGGTAGCATCTGCTCTTCCGTGGTCAATAGCACTGACGATTTTGGGATAAAATTCGTCATCACTTCGGGGATATTGATACCCGCGGGGCCTTGCAAGTCTTCATGGTCAGGATAAGTGTTGGTTATCGTCGCGATATCATCCCGCACCCACTCGTCTTGTAACACGGAGACAAAACTCGGCGTTAGGGCCATACACTCCCATAGAAATACCTCGGACTGTAGCCGGTCGGCAAGCCGCATAATGGCCGCCTGTTCCCAAATCGTTGCCTTGTCATAGGGCCGGAATAGGAACATTTCGCGAAGTTTGCCATAAGGGGGCGCGTAGAGAAACATGGCTTCGCAGCCCGTGGTTTTTGATACGACGCTGTAGCCCAATGCGTTCATAAGGGCCGCCTTCAATCGTTCCGTTCCCGATTTTCCCCGCGTGCCCCAGCCACCTAATACCAAGGGTAGACGGTTTCTAACGCGGCGAATAGCGCGATTGAAGTAAAGATGTTTGCCGACGAAAAGAGCGGTGATTGCCGTGAGAAATACGGCGAGTTGACTAAGGCTGTTTTCGTAAACGGATACGAAGTAACTTTCCATTCTCGCCCAGAGGTCTGTTTCCGACCAAGGTATTGCTACGGGGAAGAACCGTTGTACCGTTGTATCGACGTTGGGTAGACCCTCTCCACCGCGAGTATACGGTCGGTGAGCCACTTCTATCCCCAAACGACGTAGTTCGCGTAAGTAAGCGTTAGGTTGGGTTTGATCACCTTCGTGCCAGTTTCGCAGCTGCGCGTAATAGGAAAAGCGCCGAGTTAACGCAGTACGTGCGACAAATCGTTTGATGAGGGAGCGAGGAGGAACAATCTCAGTAATCCCTTCACTGGTATAGCAGCGTACCGGCGTTGCGGTGATGCCCTGGTCTAGGCTTGAAATGATCTCGTCAAGTAGCGGTAAATACGGCCGCCACCCTTGCTCACTTGCCATAAACAACGGTTCGCCGGGAACTCGGGTTTCGGCCAATTCAGCCATAATGGCGGACGGGGCGTGAACGGTGCCATGGAAAATGCGGCCGGTTGTATGGCGAAATCCCTGACGCTTGTCGGTGGCGCCATTGCGCATTTCATGCCACAATCGCCAACTCCGAAAGCCAAACGCATGGCCTCTTTTTAATTTTGATTCGAAAATTCCGTGCGAGAGTTCCAAGCCGTAATCCGCTTGGGCTATCAACGATAACACGCGCCCTAACGTTTCTTCGCTATGTTGCTTGAGTAAAGCCTTTCGCAGTCGCCCTGTCTTCCCAGGAGCGACATTTCTTAGCGCTTCGATTAACGCATCCCTCAGCTTTAAGCGCGCCGGAGATGACTGACACCAAAGATGCTCGCGCGCCTGAGCCGCCCATCTTCGTACTTCTAGTTTCTCTGCGCGTAGGTTAACGTTGTCGACTTTAGGCGCAATGGCGTCAAACCATGATTGTGCGTCGTCTAATGCGTCTTTCTGGACAAGAGATAAGTGGATATCTTGCGCGACTTTAAGCGCTACGCGCAAGCAAAAGGAATCACGTTCGTTTTCGAGAACCTGACCAAGTATACGCTCGCTGAGTTTTATTAACTCTTTCGATACTATCAAGTTGCCGAGTTGCAATACAGCGGCCGCCCGAACTTGCGGTGCGTCATCGATGCAGGCCAGATACACTATTGATTCCTTGATGTTCTTGTGGGGTGCTTTATTGAGTTCATTGGCGAGTGCCTGGCGAACCGATGAATTGGGATCAAGTCGTATAATTGGCAGTAGTTTGGCCAGAGCGGGGTGATGCTTTAGGTTTTCGCAAATAAGCTTGACCGCATGGCGCCTGACAAAAAGATCATCTCCCGAAGAAGGTTCGCTCAACCTACGCGGAAGCACTTTAATGAGCGCGGCGCGCGACAAGCGGGGTAACAGCGAAAGTGCTTCGCATTGTATCCAGACCTCTTGGCGGCGCTCTAGCGAGAATCGGTAAATAGACTGCAGCGTTGTCTCCGTAACGCTGTCCTCCCTTAGCCTATCGGGCATGGCGCTTAACGCTGTTGCCAAACAACGAAACGTTGCGATCCGCACTCTTGAATCACCCTCGTAACTCAAAAGCGGCGTTAGGTGGCGTTCCAGCTCTAGCCGCCGCCAATACTGTTGCCTCGAGCGGTCCTCTTCTCTCTCGTCGCAAAGTAATGAATGTGACCATGCGCCGAGGCGATTTAGGTAGAACGTGAGTCGGCGCTCCGTTTCGATGTGTTGGTGATGATAACGTTCTACCACTACATCATAGCCAAACCACCGCGAAAACGCGCGGCGGTCGCCGGCAAGTTGGCGCGAAGTGGCACCCAGGTCTTTTGCGAAATCGAGAATATGTTGCCGACGCTCGCTTTCCATGGCAGCACCGTTGTAACGCCGCGTAAACTCGGCGTAACGTTTCTGGGCCGTTGTGATACGAAGCTGTTCTTTGCGGATACGGTCCTTTATGAATTCAATGAGTGTTTGAATGAATTCGGTGCTCTTTCCATCTCCTTTGATCGAAGCTGTATGGTCCTTTTTTTTGGAACGCCAAGCGTAAAAGTCATTTTTTAAGGCGTCGAGGAGTTTTTTTTCGACGGGAGCGAGTCGAGGGTGAATGCCAAGCGCAAAAATTTCAGTTACAGCAGGCTTAGTCACGCGTCATTTCCTTTGCTGCGCTGTTGATGGGCCGTTTCGCGCTCTGCCATTGTCGTAGCCACATAAAATCTTCTTCGCCGGGACGGAAATCTCGGAATCCGCGCCCATTGCCGCCATGCCATGTTAAACTGAGAAAGAACGAATTGTCTGAGCCGTGAAAATCATGCCGCCATTGAAGATGTACTTGCCAACGTCGCAACCGTGATTGCCATTGTTGCCAATCCAGATTGACGACAATGTTGCTACGATTGAGGGCATTGCTGCGATCGGCGTCCGCAAAATAGTGTTTCAATCCGTATTCAAGGCCAACTTGCATAGGCCCCGCAAGCTGTCGCCAACCGATGCGCCCGCCTACATAGTCAAGGTCAAATGGATTGAGGTTTTCGTTTGTCATTAGTGCGACGCCGCCGTACCATTTTGTGTCGAGCCAAGGCCGGTGTACTAATGTGTCACTCAAACGCAGCCCCCGGCGATGGTCTGCTTTATATTGCGTGAAGACGTCCTGATCTAACGCGTTAACGGGATATTCAGTATTCTTGTTCATGCTTAGCCATCGCTGAAACAATGTGGCAGCAGGCCTATGAATGGTTTTAGAATTCAGTTTTCGTTGTTGGTATAACACGGCACGCGCCAAACCGGCCCACTCGATCTCGCCGTGATGGTTTGTGTTAATGGTATCGTTATTAAGATCTTGCGCAAGGAGCTGACCTCCTAAAGCAAGTCGCCATGAATGCCACTTTGGGAAATAGTGCAGTCCGCCTTTTAATCCGATCACTGTTCCGCCGTGTTCGCGGAAACGACCAAATATCGTGGAGTGCCAGTAATGATGTCGCGGTTCGGCGAAAAAACGATGGGTCGCACTAAACTGGAGAAATTGTTCGGCCTCTTCCTCTCGAGTTGAATCTTCGTCTACTTGGCGCCGACTTACGAACTTGCCGTCGAAACTCCAGGTGCCGTCTTCCTGATCGCCAAGGGGTATTTGGTCCGGCACGGCCAAAGGCGCATGACGACGATTACCGATGCTCGGTTCAACAAGAGGTTCCATTGGCGAGGGTCTGTTGGCGTTGGCCATTCTCGAGCGCAGTTCCGGGCGTTGTTCCGCGAGTGTTCGCCGATATAACCGAAAAAGGCCTTGAGAATGTTTCGCCTCGGGTCGCAGATCGATCAACTGCCACCCATTAGTGACAAGGCGATAACGGCTCGTTGTGCGAGTTCCTCGAAGCTCATCGATTCTAAGCCACGCAGGGCCTGCAACACGTAGCTGGACGGGTTCGGCATCGGTCGCGACATGATAATAGCGGCGAGTAATGCGTGGAAGAAGCGAGCGTTGTGTGGCGGTGCCCGGTATGGTTTCTCGCACACGCAGAGATACAAATTGGTTTACCACTGGATTTACGATACTCAGTCGCAACGTGTGTTGTCCGCGAGGTACATCGACAGTGAGCGTTGCGGCGGCGCTGTGTTGCGTCAGATCTTGGACCTGAATTTCTGTGTCGTTCAACTCCAAGCGTAGCTGAGGCCAATCGGGTATCTGAAAAGGTAAATTGTGGGCGGCCAGCTCCAACTCAACGGTAACAGGACTCACATTCGTCATGGAGAAACCCCACTGCGACACGCCGGTTAATACCTGAACATTGGGATCGTCTAAACCCAATAATACTTTACGTACCTTGAACGCGGCGCTCTCCGGCTGCCATCCGGACAGCGGAACACGGCGTAATCCGGCACTCGATTCTACAGTGCCGATGAGTTCCCATTTGGCATCTCTTGAAAGCCTATTGAAAATAGCCTTTAATCCACTCCCGTGAGGATTACGTGCTAACAGCGATTCGGCATAAATTATGGCGTTGTGGCGTATCGCGGGATCGTGCTCGGCCTCGGCCCACCACAGTAGCCGGATCATTCGTTCCCGCACCGATTCGCTATCGCTTATGTCAACGTCTGCCGAAAAATCGCGTTCTTTGGGTGTTTCCTTGATCGCCACAGCTGCGCGTGTTGTATCGGTGTCGAGCCAATGACGATCGGAACCATTACTCCGACCTAGGGTTTGTCGACGTCGGTTGATACGTTGGATATAAAATTCGGTATTCGCTAACGGGCGTCGTTTTCTGTCACCTCTAGCGGAGTCGGCATTATTTACAGATTGTCGGCATACGTGAATCGGCGGTTCAATTTTAGTGGACACACAGGACTCGTTGGAACGTGGTTGCGAGCCGAAGGCGTTGTTCATCGTTCGCTTTACTCCTTCGGGTGTCAGCGGCGGGAGCACCGCCAGCGGTAGTTGCGGTCGCCTGGCGAGGATCTCAACTAAGATAGGCAGGTCGCCTGCCGACAACTCAAGCTCATGGAGTCCCGCCTCGACGACATGGGTCATTGTCACTTTTCTGCCCGGTAACTGCTCACCTTTACCCACTAGCGCAACGCCACGCGCGGGTCGGTTCGCGTTGACGGGTTGGATAAATAGGTCATTGCCATCGCGTAGTTGGATCCAACCATCAACGGGTTCAACGCCCGCGGTGCTATGAACTGGCCGAACTTGAAATTTCAATTGAACAGGACCGTAAACGCTTAATTTCACTGGACCATCACGCGTGGCGCGAAACGTGTTGAAGTACAGGTCTCGTTCTACAACGTAAACGTTCTCGCCGCCAGATGAATGGGTGACAAGTCCTCGCGTAGTTTGCCAGCCAAACGGTCCAGGGTGGTGCGTTTGCCATTGTTCCCACTCAACGATGGCCGATTCCCGTTGTTGCACATTCCCGGTTCGCAACCTAGTTTCGATACGCAAGCCATGCTCTAAGCTGTCAGCAAGCCTGCCGCCGCCTACGCCCGCGTTGTGCCAATGGGCAACAGCTTGAGTATAACGTCCCCAGTATTGCGCTTCGTAGCCGCGCCACAAATGCCGCTGGGCCTCGTCGGACAACCGGTTGACGAAGTTGTCGAATACCCACCACCATCGAGCTTGATAGGCGGCCTGGATCATGACGTTCAACGGTTGCTGGTCATGGGGTAGCGCTAAACCCATCACCAGCGCCATGTTGGGCTTGCCCGCCTCAAGTAGGCCAGCCATATAACGTTTGGCGGTGTCTACGTTAGGGCGACGTAGAAGCATCGTTGCCAATACGGCCTGTTGAGCTTCGTGTTGACTGACAGACGCATAATGTGCGACCAATTGTTCGCCCGCCAATGCGCGTAACGTTTCATCTTCGCCATGAAGGAACATGCCGCGTAACAATTGATTGGCAAGGGAGACTTCGCCAAGTCTTTGTAACGGCCGAATACGCGCCACAAGGGCGTTCCGCCTCTGGTCGCCAGTTGCCCGATTCGCCACCATTGTCCAGGTTTCGAACGCGTTCAGCCAATTCTCGTTTTCGCTGTGTTGTTTTGCGTCGTTTATAAGCGTGGCTATTTCTTCCGCTGGGTATGGCGCCGAAACCTGGGTTCGAGATGGGTCCGGTTCGTTGGAAGAGACACTTGCTATCAGTACCGCGCGCTGCGATCGTAGCAGGCGTGCTAGGAGGCGCCAATGGTTCACAATCTCATGAAGAGTTGTTGGTTGTTGTGCTCGCAGTAACAATGGCGGTTCCGGCGCTAAAAGCGTTGCAAGCCAAGACTCAGATTCATCGCTCGGCGCTTCAAGCTCATTTTGTGCCGTTAGGTAGGCCGATTCCGAGAGCTGATACGGTTTACTTGCTCGGTAGTGTAAGGCGACTTCAACACGAGGTTCACTGGAGCCGGCGCGCCACAGGCGGATCTCGGATACGGTGGGGGGTAGGGGCAGTTCTGCGATCCCAGCGTTTTGGAGTGGTGCCGATT
Organism: uncultured Chromatiaceae bacterium; assembly: GCA_945787615.1. Classification (GTDB taxonomy): domain Bacteria; phylum Pseudomonadota; class Gammaproteobacteria; order JAADHS01; family JAADHS01; genus CALZJI01. Next base: position 10,216 of record CALZJI010000002.1, read on the forward strand.
CACGATGCAATGAAAACGGGCCGTCCTGCGTGTCCGCGGTTTCGCGGTGGTGTTGTTCGTTAAGCAACATCAATCCTAAGCTTTCTACGCCAAGCCAGGTTGGAGTGGGCGTCAACTCCCGCGTGGGAAGCGCTCGCAGTTTTATCGGCGGTTGCTGATCGAATTGCACCAGAATATCCGCCGGCCCGTTAAAGGCCTCTCGGTTAACAGCCACTCGTAAAACGGAAGGCGCTTCAAGCTTAGGAACGGGATAAACTAGGGCTGGTTCCGATGTGTTTGGGGCTTGATTAAAAAAACCACTGGGCAACAACGTGGCGGCCGCTGCAACATGTTGCTCTGCAACAACCCAGGAGCGTCCCCATTCCGTTGGCGCCAGTGTTCGCGAATATTGAAAATAGCGGAACCGCCACTTCTCGCGTCCAGTATATCTTGGCAGTAAAGCGCGATAGAACGTGTGCGCACCTCGTAGACGGTCAGCTAACGTGGTGAGACTATTGGACTCTGGACGCCTTGTTGCTTCATCGGCGATGATATGAGTACCAATGAGGCCGCCTTCGCGGCTGCTGTTGTCTTTTACGATGTGCCGGGTCAGTCTCTCCCTTTCTTTCAGAGAGCCTTGTTCGACTATCCATTTGCGACGTTGGAGTAGATCAGCGGGTTCCTGTTCTACCGTTTCAATCCCGCTCGGCTGATCATGGAAACGATTTAGTTCAGGGAGAAGATAGTCGGGCTGGTCTTGGCGCAATAGCCGCGCGTAGAGGGGGGCACCAGAAGCCATCGTTAGCGTATGGTTACCTTCGGGTATGTCTAAATACGCTACCTCTAGGCGACTTAACAGCTGTGCTGCACCGTCGACTTCGAGTAACGCATATGAATCAACATTGGTGTCGAACGTTAATGTTCGCCACGGTTTATCGTCCAGATCGAGGTTGATTCGATATGCCTGAAAGGTCCGGCTCTCCGTCGACGGATATTGGTAGCGATTCTCAAAGGCGAGTCTAGCCGGCCCTAGTATACTGATCTTGTGCATGTTGCTGAGGGAAGGCCCGAGGCGCCAAAATGTATCGCCAGTGGCATCAAAGCTACGTTTTATTTCGGTGGTCTCTCCCTCAAGTGTCAACAGCTCACGGTAGGGGCTGGGTGAACGCCAAGCGGCGAGGCGCGATATAAAGACGGCGAACTCTATGGCGTCGTCATGATCGTTAGCTCGAGCGATGTTTATTAGTTGGTCTGAAGCATTAGAGCCAACTAGGAAAAGAGTCTGATCGTCTTCGTTACGGCGGAGCGTAACGTATTGATAGATCCCTGAACCATTAGAGACAGACACATCCACATCGTTGTTTAAAACCCGCTGTGCGGGGCGGAAAAGGCGTAATATGGTGAAGCGGGGCAAGCGCATCATGGTAGAATCGCCCGGCTCAAGACGTATCGTGTGAATGCCAAGGTCTTGGCGATAGGCCGGACGAACACCGTCAAACCAGTCAGGGCTACGCTCTACATTGTCCCATCGAAGCGGTAACGACGCTGCGTCTAGCACTTTCTGTTCGACAGTGTCCAGCTCGGCGTAGCTGGCCGGTAAAATGCAGAAAGAAAACAGGAAAAAATAAATAAACAGTTTCATCCGCTGCCCCCGACACTACATAGGGCGAGGTGGCGGCGCAGCGCCGCATCGCGAACGAGCTGTTTGCGCAGCGGCTTACTTAGCTCAAGGTGAATAAATCCGCTATGCCCGAGACCCCGTAAGGCCGCCGCATTTTTATTTTTTGTGCCGCCCAGTTCTCGAACATCCCATGGAAAAATCCTCACTAGTCGCTTTGTCGAGGTATTTAAACAGGTTGCCATCTCGATGACTGTGTTCGATGGCCAGCGGTTTGCCGCACTGATAATCATATCCGCCGCGCGGCCTTGTTCTGTTCTTCGCTTTGCGTTATCAAATCCGTGTAGCTGAATGAGTTGACCGTTGGGCATGTGGCGTGCGAATGCACGCGTGAAGGCGTTGAAATACGTATCGGATAGATGGGCCATATCGGCGTCGCGGCGGTTACCCTTTTCGGTGTAGAACCTAGGGGCGGTGTTCCACGCACCCGCTTTAAAGCCGGCCTCGGTTAGCAGCCGGAATCCGATCGTGCCGGTATAAAGATCTTTGAAACTATGTGGAGCTTGAAGTACCGTGTTGGACTCTCGTTCTGGTACGAAGGCAAAAAAGCCGCGACCGAGTCGCGAAGAGGCCTGTTCTCTCAAGAGAACGAAAGCTACGTTAGCTATACGGACCTCTATGATTTCGAAACCAAGTTGCCGCCACCGACTCTTTACTTCGGCGCCGGTTTCGCCGCGGTATAGATTTGAGAATAGAGACTCTGCATTCTTTAACTCGTTTAATGATGGCGCTTGGTACGCGTTAGCTTTGCTGTCTCGCCAAAGCGTGACTAAGTCGTTCCCCAAACAGGGCGCTATGGCGCTAACGCCTACATAAACCGTTGCAAGCATAAACCTAATAAAGCTAAGCGTCATCGCCGAAAAACCTTTCCGTGAAAAATGCTCGCGAATCAAATTCGCCAGGTACAATACGGTAGAGCGTTAAGTAGCTCTCTGGTCCAGAATCAATTTCCAAGTGAATGCGATACGATCCCGGGCTTAGATCGCTGCCCAACGGTAGAAAAAAAGGGGCCCCTTTAGATACAAATTCGTTATGGGTGTTGAGAACCGGAACCGGTTGGTCGTTGTTATGGTTTGTTCGTGCATCAACGACTCTGTCCGTAAAGCTCCAGGTTTTGAAGGGGCCGATCTCTTGTTGCGCGTGTCGTTCAATTCGGACATGAAGCCTTACCCGATGATGCTCATCGTTGGTGGAAAACAGTTGCGCCGAAAGTACCTCTTCCAAGTCCCTTTTAAGGTAATTAAACGTCAACCCATCGGACGGGATGCGGTAGCTCAGGCGCTTTATATACGCAGGAGCGTTCCCCATGGCGTGATTGATAAACCACTTACCGGATTCATTGGACGATACGTTCAACGTTCCGGTTCCTGGGGGGATGGGAGGAAGGCGTATCTCCCCACGGGAGCCTGCCACCAAACCGGAAAATAACACCTCTCCGTTAAACGTGACTTCCGTTCGAGCAGGCGCGCGAACGTTGCGTACAAAAATTAAACTGGGGCGAATTCTGGAGAAGCCCTTTAGCGCTTGGAACGTTATGGGCGAAGGGCGATGAAGGCTAAGTTCCACGAACGTACTGGCTAGTGCTTCCTTTCTTAGTGGAGCATTTTCTTGTTTTGGTGTTAACAGATGACGTCCTAGCCATGGGCCCTCCGGCTCGTAGCTCTCCCAACGGTATTGGCCGCTAGCAATATCTGAACTAACTTTCGGTGGTCGTCGTTGTATGTTAATCGAATGACTGCGATGCTCGGTCATCAACACGGCGGAATTGGCTGGACGGACCAAAAACCAGGCGGGTTGGCGTTTATCATCGTCACGAGAAAAGTAATAGTCCTCGGGTACTCTTAAGTGGCGTTCGAGATCTATGGGGCGCGTATAGGCTGTAACAAGTGTAGGAGTATTGGAATAGAGACGTATTGCCGAAACGTTACTGGGTATAGCGAAGTAATATCGGGCTGGCTCAGACAATCTTAACGCGGCAGTATCTAGCGAAAATCGATCGTACACGCTAGGGGTGTTGTCAACCGCCAATAAGCCTGCTTTGACTACCCGCCCATGTGAGTTTAACAGCTCGTAGCGTACTGACTCGCCGGAGGGATTGTCCGTCCGGCTCGCGAACGATCGAACGTCGATTCGCAGCGGTGTTGCCCCATTAGCCACATGTTGGACAGAGAACTCAACGGGAGCGTCTAAGCGGGTCTCATAAGCGCGGAGATAGAACGAAGCGCCGGACACTTCGTTGTTATTGCCGTTCTCGTGCGAAGTTGCGCGAACCACTAGTGGGACGGAAGCCTTTATCTCCAGCAGCCCACCATCAAACTGTCCTTTAAAGTCCATGGTGGACGGCGAAAGAATAACCTGGTTGACCGCGCGTTTGCCTGGCCCCCGACCGTACCAGTGTAAATAAACGCTTTCTCCGTCTGCGTTGAGGGTGTGGTTTTCCGTGGGGAGAAATTGCAGCGTAAGCTCCGCGCCCCCTTCGGGAATCGGAAGGACTCCGCGTAACCATCGGTCGACAAATAGGCCCGCAGGGCGCGTCGACTCGGCCTCAATCGAAATTAGCGGATCCTCCTTGTTATTTATTACATAAAGTTTTCGATCCAGGTAATCTTTGCCTCTGACGCCTTTAGGGCCCGCCGGCTTACTTCGATTTAATAACAAGTTGCGCTTTTCCGCTTCGCGAAGCAACTCATGTCCGTAGGCGCTACCTCGGGCGATACTCCCTCGCTGTTTGTTGCTTAGCCGATGCCAAGCTGTTGCTAACTTATGTTCCGCCACGGGATCTGCTTCATAGAGCCTAACCACAGCATCAACAATTTCCGGGTCGCTACCGGCAAGACGAACACGCAGGAGAGCGAGCCTATTAAACCCGGAAGTGTTAATCAGCGTTACTCCGCTATCCGAGGGCACGTTCGGGGTATTGAGGTAAAAAAGCCGAGTTAACTCTCTATTATTTTGCTTGTCGAGATAAAACGATACGCGCGCTCGATGGTGATAGATGCTCTCTTCTAGGACCTGCCCATCGCTATTTATCACCTGATACTCGATGGCATACTTTCCAACCGTATCGACTTGTCGCGACGCCTGCTGCCGTACGCTGGCATTGAACAGTAGCGTGATGACGCCCCCCTTTCCAGACAGGGGAAATTCGAGCCACTTGGTCTCGTCCAAGACATATACGGTTCGCGGTTGTGCATTTTCAAGGAGCGACTTACCGAGTTGAACATGAGTTCGCCAAGGCAGTACCTGCCAATAACTCGCCGCATGCCAGCCTACTGCTAGCATTAATAGTAATATGAACGTTCGGCCGAAAAATCTCATCCCGTTTTCCTCGTAACCAAGAAACCGGCCCGTCTATCGATGAACCGTTGGATGAGTGTGTGATTGAGGACACCCTGAGGCGCGAAAATTACATCGTTGGTCTGGCGAGGCGTGGTATTCGCCACAAGCGTCAAACGCTTTTTATTATCTAGGACCAACAGGAACGTTTGTCGCGTATCACGGTCTATGAGGCGCTGGTAGCGGTGTCGAGGCCAATCTACTTGTAAACGGCGGAGGGTTACAATATCACCAGTCAGCAAATAGCGCTCTACGGTACGTTGCAAATCTAAGGTCGTATAAGGGGACGGTCGACCCGAGAATCTTGATAGAAACTGATAAAGGTTGACTTCGATCGTTTCTATCCCCAATGAGCGAAACTTTGCCGCTTCCTGGCGATTGTTGTCTTGCTGTCGGTACGTTGACCTTGTGCTGGGCGGTACCCACAAAATAACAAATTCTTTATTGGTGGTGGCGTTTAGATACAAGGCTTGTGGTTCGTTCCACACCTCATAACCCGCGGTTTGGGGAGATCCATCGACAAAACGATAGCCAATGTTATCTTGCTCAAGCAAAGACAAGAGGTTCTTACCCAAGGCGTTCATTTCCGCAAGACGTTTTACACCATTACGGTGTGATATAAGGACGTTGTCGACAGGAGAAGTGTCCTTGCGTCTTCCTAATGCACGGCTTTGGATGACCATGAGAGGATTGCCGTGGGTTTCACGTAACAGGGCTTGGCTCACCATGCTAAACAAGCTATGGACGTTTGATAACCGTATTACGTCTGAACTCCCGTCTAAATTGGCCCTAGGGTGCGCGCCGGCAATCAACAATACCCTGGCATCCAACCGTTCAAACAACGCAACGGCGTATTCGAAGCTATTGGCTTCAAAAAGTGGCCGAGGTGCTTGTATTACGTAGTTATTAGCGGATCCTAGTCTGAAAACATACGTCCCCCAGAAACGTCGCGGTTTAGCCTGGTCACGCTCCGCTAGGATGACATAATTCTTGTCGGATGGTGAATGGCGGTACTGAAAAAGTTCATAATCGATAATAGCCGCTGATGCTGTAATATTCTGTAATTCAGCGAGTCCTTGCGCTGTCCAACCGGTCTTTGTGTGCTCGTCACGTAACACGTTCCATAGCGGGGTAATGACTTCATCGTCAAGAAAAAGCAATTCTTCGAGTTCGGGAACAATATAGGCTTGTGTACCGCGTTGGGCGATTCGTTCTTTCGACTCGAATAACCACTCTTGGAGGTGCCCGTCGATACGTAGGTCGCTAATGGTAAGCGGTAAAGCATGTTCCGTCAGTATGGAACGGCCTAACAGTTGCCTCATATTGGAGCGATTCAACATGAGCTCCGCAAAACCAGTTCGCGTTTGGTTTCGCTGTCGGTTGACAAATGGCGAGTTCTCCCAGTTGATCTCGAAATCGCCGACCAGTTCTTTGATCATGGGTAAATCGAGACTGGGAGGCAATGTTGCGCGCACCCACATGCGGCTAGGCAGTTCGGTTACGTCGATTTGCGCCGCTTCTCGTCGTAGTCCGGCTAAAACCCGCGCATGTTCTCCAGTGTAACCGCGTACTTGGAGGAGATCTCTGCGGGTAGCGATTCGATGAAACGCGTCATAAAGCGTAGTGGAACTGTTTAAAACATCGGCACTACCGTCCGGGTTTGCGTTTCGGCGAGCACCGGCGATGGCCAACGCTTTTGCTTCGGATCGCATGAACAGTACCGTACCCGCCTCCAGCGTCCCCCTTTCCTCTAATGGAGCGGGGACTTCTATGGCAAAGTAGTCTCGAGCCTGTTTATCAATGACATATACACCCCACCCTCGGCTCGGTTCGCGTTCTCGAAGATAAAGATAGCGATCATCAACACGGTATAGTTGGTAGTTGACCTGCGCCAAAGACGACTCGGCTTGTCTCAAAAGCGTTATGTCGCCATTTGGATGATAGCGCATCAATAGCTCGATGCCGGAGCGAAACGCCGCCACTTCGGAGGGCAACGGCGTGGGCACGCCTGCTTTTCCGCGAGGTCGATACAACGTTACCTTGTCTTCACGGACCATATCGATAAGCGACTTATCCTTCACGACGACCGTTTGTATATACGTCGCGTTATGATCGGCATTCGCTCCCAATTCCATAAACGGAAGTAGTGTGAGCGAAAAGCCTATAATACTTGCCGCAACAACCGCTACCAAAGAAGTTTGAAGCGTCGCGCGCGTTAGACGGCTAACGATATTCTTATCGTGCATCTTTATGGCAATCAACGTAGACAGCAGGTAGCCGAATGCATAAGTATCCGTTACCTTGATTTCCGGGAAGTACCAGAGAAACACGTATCCCGTGATAACTTTGTAAACAAAGCCAACGTTAAAGAACAATAATAGTTTCCGGGCCCCCTCAATATTGAATTGATTAAACGGCGGGGTTCGCATCAGTAAAGCGCCGATACCGAGAATGATAAGCGCCTCAAATAAAGACGTGAAAATTTTTAGCGGTTGATACCACTGTAGCGCAAGCAAAGAGGGTATAAGGATTCCGTTGAAATCCCAGCCATAACGAAGATTCATTCGCGATGCGATAAAGGCCGCCGTGAGGAGAATAATATAGGCTTTGGGTGTTGCGAGAACCGACGTCGCGAGGTCTTCATAAGTGTAGCCGAGGTTGCTTAGCGTAAAATTGGTGTACTCCATGAGAATATATCTCACAATGAAATAGGTTACGCCGACGGTCACCACTAAAGGTGGCAAGCCACGCAGGAACCCGGTTTTCCACATTTGGTTGGCGATTAACGCAATAATAACGAGGCCAAAGCTGTATAAGTTGTTACGATAGTCGAAATGTATCTGCCACGCCGTCTCTAGGTATGCGCCGGCCATGGGCAGTAGTGTGCTGTCAAAGACGAGGCGGACAATTACGCTAACGAGTACGATGGCGAAAAAACGGTCACGGCCGAAAAGGCTACTCCAAAAACCGAATCTTGAGAGGTTGTCAGAAAAAATCCGAACTAGAAAATACGTTACAAAGGCTTCGATAAAAACGACGCCGGCGGACCAGGGTTTCATGATGAGCAACGGCGCTAGATAACCTGGAACGACAAGGCCAGACAATACCCAGCCTAACCGCAAGTTGAAGAACGCGACGACAAAAACGCCGACCCATACGGTGGTGATTACCGAGCTGGTTAAACTTCCTTGAGGGAAGATCGAGAGTGGGAAGATGTTTGAGAACACTCTGATTCTCCGAGAATATTCTCGACTTTAGCTTCCAGGTCCGTTGTTGACATCGGTTTAAAGATGACATCGGTTGCTCCCAGAGAGAGCAATTCCTCTTTAACGCCCGGTCGGTCCATCGCGGTAAGTACGAGTACTGGAATCTTCGATTTCTGTTCTTGCCGTAACCACGTTATGAAACGCTTACCATCCATAACCGGCATCATTAAATCGACAATGATGAGGTCGAGCTGTTGAGTCGTTACAACGTCCATGGCTTCCTTGCCGTTTGTCGCTGCGTGGAGTTCATATCCCAACGCTTCAAGAAGCATCTCGATAAGTTCCTGCAACAACGGATCGTCCTCCGTTGACAAAATTCGTTTTTTATTGACGCTCATAAGAAACCTCGTAACTGAAGCGTGAACGACAATCCAACGCCGACCTCGCCATGGGCTTTTAGCGTGCCGCCCCAACTCTCTATCATGGGAACGAGATTGCGCAGTGTTGTAAAACTTTCAGACGACACTTCTCCATCGCCAAACAAGAACGCCTGAAGGCGCTGATTGGGCATACCAAAGCCGGAATTGCGAAATGTAAACGAAATCGTATGCTGGTAGGTGGTTCCGTGACTAATTTGCCCAAGGCCGATTACTAAGTGGGAGTTTTCCGTCGCGTCTTCTATTAGAATGTTAACGACGTTACTGATTAACTCGGAAAGTGCGGCCGGTTCTGCGAAGACGAGGCCTACTAAAGGATCAAGCTCAGGCTGCAATTGTATGTTTCGTGCCGCCAGTTGCTCTCCGAAAGTAACCAGGGCGGATTCGATTAACTGTTTGCCATCAACGGGATAACGTTCCGTTAGGGCGCTGTCAACGTCAACGTCCAAATGATGTTGTGCTTCTTGGATGACATCGATGGCCTGCCCCACTTTTTCCTGAACGATATTTAGAACACGCGAGCGTTTTCGTTCTGTTAGGTTGGGCGTTTTCAATAGCCCCGTAGCCAGCAGTATGCTTTCCATGTCGTTTCGTAATTGAATATTCAGTCGTTCGACTAAGTGCTCTCTCATGTCGTAGAGCTTCCGAAAATTGGTTATGTCTACTATTTCAAATAACATGCCCAACAATTGGAAGGGCGCTGGGCCGACGTCGCTAGCATTCTCGGCGCTTACATATTTCAACGGGCGTATATTGAGAACAAAGACGTTCTCTGTGGCGCCGTTCAATGCCATGGGCACGGTTACCGAACCACGCTCCAGCACCACATAGCGAAGTGTATGACGCGCCTGGGCCACATCCATGTCTGTGACCGCCGTTATGAGTTCCAAAGGGGTAAGCTCGAACGGGCGCAAATCAGCCCCCTGTAGTAGATCGGCCATACTCCTATTTATTTGAACAATTCCTCCAAAAAGGTCATATAGGGTCGTCGCGGTACCGAGGCCATCAAAGACGTCTTCCAGGCTTTTTAGCCGTCGATTGACTAATTCCGTCGATCGACGCAACGTTCTGTACAGTCTCCGGTCAGTTTCTAACGTTAGATACTTACCTATGGCACCCCGCGGTGGTTGGTGGTGGGCGAGCCATCGTTGGCGGTGATAGAGAAGTTCTGCAATCTGGTTAGCGTAATCGTTGACGCGAGAGGTAAACATGGGTATCGACGCGGCTTTGTCTGGATTAACGCTAAAAGCCCAGAATCCCAACACTTCGCCTGCGAACTGCAAAGGCGCCATGTATTGGTCTTCCCGTTCGCTGGTTTCACGAAAAAATTGTTTCCGTAAGGGAATAACTGCATTCTCGGCAATCGCCGTACTGTAGGGTGATCGTTGATAATCGCGGCGCCGCTCGAGGATATCGTCAAAAGAACAATTGAGGGTCTTAATCTCTTGCAACCGTGCTTCTCCCTCTTTACGTTCTAGGAAAATAATTCGGTTAAGGTCAAGGGTTTGGTTAACTAAGTTAACGACTTTTGACCAATGTTCGCTCGAGGCGAAAAAACTCGGCGGTACTATTCGGTCGTGTATCTGCGCGGCGCTAGAAAATACCATTTCGCGCAGTGAACGCTCTTCGGAAATCGCTTTGTGTCGAAACACTAAGAGAAATGTAGCTAACAAAGCGAGGAGTGCCTCAGCGAGGGGTATCCATACATGGAATAGAGATAGAAACAGCCATGCCGAGGCGCAGAAGAGTATCGAGAGCGTTAACGTTAAACGCAATGCTGCGCCCAAGGTGAGCCATTGGAAAAAAAAGACACCGAACGCGGAAGTGATCAGTAAGGTTGCGAATGTCGTAGCAGGACTTAGAGTGCTAGGAATATTGCCACTTAACAATGTATTAAGTGCGTATCCTTGATAGGAAAGCAACGATATCGTCTCCCGTTGTTGAGTGATGGGCGTGTGAAAACCTGAAGACATCCCGTCGTTGGCAAAGCCAATTAAAACGCTTTTCCCTTGTACGAGTTCGGGAATAAGCCCTTTATCAAGGACACGCCGAGCCGAGACTACCGGGATCCTATTGAGACCGCCGATGAAATTGACTAAATAAGGTGGCGCAGACATATCTTCGAGTTCTATGCCGGCCTGCCGTGCTGACACGACTTCGAGTGATGGGTAACCAACACCGTCTACGGAAATGGTGTGGCGCTGGTGTCGATATACGCCGAAACTCGCCGGGGGTTCAGCAACCACGCCGTAGCGGAGCCCATCCTCAGGCGCGGAAGCGGGAAGAGCGGTAAATGCCCGCGCCTGCGGGTCGATGTCGTCGTAGACGACGCTACGCCCATAGATTACGTTTCCATACCGCTTAGCGACCGCAAAAAAGTCGTTCGAGACCTCTGCCGGGATAAACGTAAAGATAACTTGCCGAGCATCTTGTTGTTGGAGAGCGTCGAGTAGCGGGAGCCAATAATCATCACCGGCCCACCGTTTCCGTATCTCGGCCTCGACCAGCAACGTTTGGGATTGGGGGGATTTAAGGTCAAGGCTGTGCTTGGTAGCCGTGTCATATAAAAGCCCACTCGGCATAGCCATCACCCCGAGGAAATACAGTCCCCAGCAGCTGACAGCAATGACTATGGTGAAGATGACGCCCGGGTAACGGGTTAACATCGTGACTGTCCCTGTTTTTACGCAGGCCTTTTTGCTTGCTTCTATTTGGCTTGTCGGCCGCGACAGCGAGGAAGTTGAGGTCTATTAAGCTTAAAAATAAAGACTAATAAAAACGAAAAAACGCTGCTTATCGGTAAAACGATGCCGAGGTCGACGATCCCGGCTGCGAAAGGTACTGTTGGTGTTTTTCCAAATAGTCACGCGATCGAGGCGCCTTGGGCGTTGCGTCATTTGGTTTGCTTAGGGCACCAGAAGCGTTGCGGAGAACCACTGTAAATCAAGCTGTTAAGGCTAGCTGATCGGTGTTGTTTGGTTACTGTTAAAGCTCAGCAGAGACCTTCGTTATAAATCAGTTTCATGTGCCGCTATAACTAGTGGCGAATGAACGTTAATTTGCCTCGAGGCTGAATCGCTCCGTTTGGTGCGTAAAGCGAATAAATTTACTTCGACTCGAGACGGGTATCTCTAACTTTTTTGCGAGAACGGAATACATGAAAAGGGTCAACCTATTTTTTCTACTACTCGGCGCATTTTTTTTAGTTGGATGTTCAGAGACCCACGAGCCGGCGATGAGGATTGGGACCAATGTTTGGCCGGGCTACGAACCGCTCTATCTTGCCCGAGATCTTGGCTATTTCGACGAGCGAAGCGTAAAGCTCATAGAGCATACCTCGGCCTCGCAAGTAATCAGATCATTTCGTAACGGCGAATTGGATGCGGCTGCGTTAACGCTTGATGAGGTCCTCGCTCTGGCTGAGACGGGCTATGATCCTCGCATTATCCTGGTCATGGACATCTCCGATGGCGGCGATGTGGTAATCGGACGCGCGGGTATCGCGGATATGGAGCAACTAAAGGGAAAACGGATCGCTGTCGAGGCGTCGGCATTGGGTGCATACGTTCTAACGCGGGCCCTTGAACAGTCAAACATGACATTAGAGGAGATTACGGTTGTAGAGACGGAATATAACAGGCATGAGCAACAATTCAACGATCAAGCCGTGGATGCAGTGGTGACGTTTGAACCTGTTCGTAGTCGGTTGCTGGCCCAGGGTGGGAACCTATTATTCGACAGTTCACAGATCCCTGGAGAAATAGTCGATGTACTCGTGGTACGCGCCGAGTACCTCGATAAAAATCCCGATAGAGGCCGAGAACTTGTTAAGCATTGGTTCTCGGCATTAGAGCATATGGAAAAACATCATGACGATGCCGTGAGTCGAATCGCTAAGCGACTTGAACTTAGTCCTGAGGAAGTATCGACATCCTACGAGGGATTGATCTTGCCCAAAAAACAAGCGAACCACGCGTATTTAGTTGGAACGAGTGGCGTGCCGGCTTTGATGGACACTGCGCAGCGCCTATCCAAAGTTATGAAAGCGAGCCGGTTACTTCGCAAGGATGTTGATGCCAGGTCGTTGTTTGCATCGACCAATAAAATCTTTCAATAGTCTTCGCCTTAAGTGATGGATCTTATGAGGTTTCAGTTACGACTCATCATTCCTTTACTGCTAGTGGCCCTTTCCTTGGCCCAAGGCGCCTATGTTTTTATCGACCAGACTCGCCAAGCGAAAGAGGAAATCGAATCTGCCGCGCTTAGAGATTTTCAGGTGATGCTAAGTCCGTTACAGGGAACGCTAGAGTTCTTACTGCGAAATGGTTTCGAGGAGCAAATCCAGGAGCGGATATCCGCGCTGGGATCTGATCCCTACTTACGATTAGCGGTCCTTCTCGATGACTCCGATAAGATAATCGCATCACAACGCCTGACGGATAGGCAATCGTCTTTTCGCGACATAGTAAAATCGTATACAACTAGCGATGGAATCGAGAAAATTTTGGAGCGCCTTCAGGTTGCCCGTCAGGTGTTAAAAGGGGACGTCTGGATAGGGCCCACCGGTGATAACGTCTACGGGCTCTACCCCATCACTTTAGGTTCACGGCAAGGTGAACTCCGTGAGAATCGGATTGGCGCCATTGTATTGAAAAGGGATTTGGTGCTGTTGAAAGAAAGAGCAATCTCGCAAGAAAAAGGCGAAGTCTTCGAAGTTATTATATATATAACGGCTGTTGCCGTTCTAATCGGTTTCGTGTTGAACGCGCTGATCATGCCGAAGGTTCACCGGCTCGTCGCGTCTACCGAAGCGTTCGCGGCGGGCGACTACCGTACAAGAACGGGCTTGGCCGGAAAAGATGAGCTGAGCCGGATCGGCAACGCGTTTGACGTCATGGCGCAGCGCGTGGCCGAAACGAAACACCGGGAAGAAAAACAACGGGAGCGTATACAGCTGCTTCTGGATTCGACAGCCGAGGCGATTTTTGGTCTAGGGGTCGATGGGCGATGCACGTTTGTAAATACGTCATGCCTCGAAATGCTGGGTTACGACGATGAACACGAGTTATTGAATAAAAAGATCCTCGATCTTATGGCGTGTAATCAGCAACAAAGAGAGGATTCATCGCAACAGTGGTGTTTAGAGGGCGTCTTAAAGCGAGGTGAGCCCATACATATTAACGACACAATGTTCCATCGAAAAAGCGGGTCGGCATTTCCCGCGGAATATTGGGCGCACCCCATTCGCGAACGTGGCCAGGTCGTAGGCGCGGTGGTAACATTTATAGACATAACGGAAAGAAAGCAAATAGAACAAATGAAAGACGAATTTGTTTCCGTTGTGAGTCATGAGCTCAGAACACCGTTAACGGCGATTACCGGCGTATTGGGATTAATGCAAAGTGGAGTTGTGGAAGACCTAAGCGAGCGTAGCCGAAACTTGATCGACATGGCGTCTAAGAATAGCACCCGTCTGTTGCATCTAATTAACGACATATTGGATATGGAGAAGATCACAGCGGGGAAAATGCACGTTAACATGGTACCCATTAGCGTTAGAGACCTGATAGCGCAAAGTGTAGACGTCAACACGTCCTATGCGGAACAATATAATGTCAGCTTTAGACAACATAATGACGACATTGATGCCTTGGTGTTAGGCGACTACGATCAGCTTACACAAGTGCTTACTAACCTTTTGTCCAATGCCGCAAAGTTTTCACATCCTGGAGAGGAGGTTGAAATTCGCGTTTCGGAGCGCAATGGCCGCGTGCGTATTTCAGTGATCGATCATGGCGCCGGAATACCCGACGAATTTCGCTCGCGTATTTTCCAGAAGTTTACCCAAGCCGACGCGACTGACACCAGGCAGAAAGGTGGAACGGGCCTGGGTTTGAGCATCTGTAAGGCAATTGTCGAGGCGCACCAGGGAGTCATCGATTTCGATTCGGAATTCGGCAAGGGAACGACCCTTTATTTTGAGCTTCCAAGGTATCAACAACACTCAGGCGAGAAGGAGGGCGTGGAAGCGGCTTAGTTGGCCTGCATAGAGGTGGCGGAGCGGACGTTCCCTAAGAGTTCGCGTCAAAATTAATTCACATTTTGGGCGTTGAGGCGCTCGCCTGGCAAAGCTACCGCGTCCTCGGTTGCCGTTCCCGACGCAATTCTACCTCCTGCGGTCACTTCGGGCTCCTGCCCTCTCGTGACACTAGCACATCCATGTGCGTCGTCCCTGTAGGCGTGCTCTCGCTCCTTACCTACGTCCATGTAGGCAACGCCGCCAGGCGAGACGGATCGATGTCCAAAATGTGAATTAATTTTGACGTGAGCCCTAAGGTCATGTTTTCGCACCCAATTGAACTTCTCGACAAATCACGCCCTACTAAAATTTGAACAAATTCGTTAAAAATAATACGATGTGCTTCCCCGCCGAGTAAGTTAAGCTAATTGAGGTCTGATGGGGAAAGTTTGACCCAATCGCACCTATTTTTTGTGCTTCCGTGCTGTTAATTATTCTTGCGATACCTAGAATACACGATATATGAATGCGGACGACTTCAAAGCGCGTTTTGAAAAATTACGCCGGGATTACGTCGCAACGCTGGACGAGCGGGTGCTTGAGATTGAATCGTTATGCAATAGCTTGGGCGAACCGACAAAGCGGATGAACGTGCTCACAGCGCTGGGGCACCGTAGTCATAATCTTGCCGGATCCGGTGCAACGTACGGTTTCTCCGAAGTGAGTGACGTCGCGAGACAACTAGAGCAGTTTGCGACATTGTATCTCGCACAGCCCGACAACGTGAATGCCGAAAGCATATCCGACAGCCAACGGTTGTGTGGTGCCTTACACGAGGCGGTAAAGGCGGGTGGTCCGGTTCCATTAGCCGATTTTCCGTCCATTAGGCAGGCAACCGCCGAAGATAACGACGAGTTTAAGCTAATTTATTTAGTCGGCGACGATATCGACCTTATGGGCAAGTTAGAGCTCCAACTCTCCCGCTTTGGCTATAGCGTACGCGTATTTCATACGGTTACCCAACTACGGGATGCCTTGACGCTTACCCTGCCGGGGGCGATCGTTATGGACGTCGCATTCCCCGAGGACCCACTGGGTGGACCCAACTTCATTGGCAAAATATGTCAGCGCGTACGACATCACCCGCCGGTAATTTTTATGTCCGAACGAGCCGATCTTGAATCAAGGCTTGAGGCGGTTCGAAGCGGTGGTATAGCCTACTTAAAAAAACCTTTCGGAGCCGGCCATCTTGTAGATGAGCTCGATAGGCTGTTCAGTGACGAGAGCCGTGAACCCCATCGCGCTCTACTTGTTGATGATTCCCCATCGTTCAACAGTTATTTTTCCCTGGTTTTGGAACAAGCGGGCGTTGAGGGAGAAATTGTTTCTGATCCTATCCACGTACTCGATACCATTCGCACCTTTCGCCCCGAATTGATCCTCTTGGATATGTACATGCCAAGGTGTAGCGGCGTGGAACTCGCCCAGGTTATCCGTCAAGTGGAGGACTTTGTGAGCATTCCTATTGTGTTTTTATCGACGGAGACAAACCTCGGGAAACAATTGTCCGCGATGCAATTTGGTGCTGACGATTTCCTCGTTAAGCCGATTGAGCCGGTGCATCTCATTGCGTCGATAAAAAGTCGCGTTGAACGCTATCGCGCGTTGCGAACGATGATGGTACGCGACAGCTTGACGGGGTTGCTCAATCATACGGCGCTAAAAGAACAGCTAGACAACCAATTGGCAAGGGTACAGCGCGAACACCAACTGTTGGCGTTCGTCATGATTGATCTCGACCACTTTAAGAAAGTTAATGACACCTATGGACATGCGGCGGGCGATCGTGTAATCCGAGGGTTGGCGCGTATGTTACGCCAACGATTGCGTAAATCGGATGCGGTAGGACGCTACGGCGGAGAAGAGTTTGCCGCTGTGCTTCCGGCGGCTACGGCGGATCAGGCGCGACAAATTATGGAAGAGATTCGTGAAGATTTCGCAAACCTGAAGTTTATTAGCAACGACGTGGAATTTTCCGCCACGTTTAGCTGTGGAATCGCGACGTTCCCAGGTTTTTCAGACGCTGTAGAGCTGTCAATAGCCGCAGATGAAGCTCTTTATCGAGCAAAGGATCAAGGGCGAAATTGTATCGTGTTGGCGACGATCTGAATCCGTCAGTTCATGACGGCGCGTAGCACAGCATTACTGGTGAGCAATGCGGGCTAGGCCCACCTCGGTATTATTGCTTTATAACCCATGGATACGGTAAAAGGTAGTCATGGAGAGCATGCACCAAATGAATCGATCGGGCTTTTTGGATTGGGTGGAACGCGTCGGTAATCGTCTTCCCCATCCGGCCACGTTATTCTTCCTCGGCGCGCTGTTGGTCATGGCGCTTTCCCAGATAGCGGTGATCATGGGATGGTCCGTCGACAAGGTAGTGGCCGCCGATGGCGCCACGGGCACTAAAATTGAGGCTGTTGAGGCGGTTGGATTATTGAACGCCGACGGTACCTGGTGGGTGGCGAGCCATCTGATCGACAATTTTATGAGCTTTCCACCCCTCGGACTGGTGCTTGTTGCCATGCTCGGCATAGGGGTGGCGGAGCGCAGTGGCTTAATTCCCGCGCTCATTATCCGCATAATGGAATCCGTGCCGTCGACCTTTCTCACGCCAGCTGTCGTGCTGGTGGGTATCCTGTCGTCGGTTGCGCTGGACGCAGGTTATATTGTGTTGCCGCCTTTGGCGGCGGCGTTATACGCCGCGGTGGGGCGATCGCCGTTGGCCGGTTTGGCCGCGGCGTTTGCCGGCGTTTCTGCGGGATTTAGCGCTAATTTTATTATTACCGCCGTAGACCCTTTGCTCGCGGGCTTGACCCAAGCCGCGGCCCAAGTTCTCGATACGGATTATCGCGTTGCGGTGACCGCAAACTGGTGGTTCATGATCGTCTCGACTGTGCTGTTGACCTTAGCCGGTTGGTTCGTGACATCTCGCTGGGTAGAGCCCCGGTTGCCAAGCCAACAACGGGGAAGCGCTGGGACGGAGACCGAAGAGGCAACGTCGGGGGCTGTCCAGCGCGGAGACGAAAGGCGGGGTCTACGAGCTGCCGGGGTCGCTTTCTCATTGACGTTACTTGTGGTTTTGCTACTTATTCTTGTTCCCGGAGCGCCACTTTACGGCCCCGGCGAGCGGTTCTCTCGCTGGGTTGAGGCGATGGTGCCTCTGCTGCTAACGTTGTTTTTGATTCCCGCCCTGGCTTATGGCTTTGGCGCTAAAACGCTACAGACCGACAAAGACGTCGCGCGGTTGCTCGGGGATACCATGGCCAGTCTTGGCCCGTACATTGTCCTGGCATTTTTTGCTGCTCAGTTTATTGAGTTTTTCAAATATTCGCGATTGGGAGAGATGTTGGCAATTGTCGGGGGCCAGGCGTTGGCCGCCGCGGCGTTGCCGCCGGCTTTGTTGATGACCGGCTTTATCGTGCTGGTTTTACTCGGCAATCTGCTAATTGGGTCGGCATCAGCCAAGTATGCGTTTTTAGCCCCCGTGTTTGTGCCCATGTTCATGCAAGCGGGAATCAGCCCCGAATTAACCCAGGCGGCATATCGGGTGGGTGACTCGGTGAGTAATGTTATTACGCCTTTCAATCCTTACATGGTGATAATCCTAGCATTTATGCAGCGTTATACTGCGCAGGCGGGTATTGGCACGTTAGTATCGATCATGTTGCCGTACACCATCGTTTTCATTGTGGTATGGAGCCTGTTGCTAGTAGCTTGGATCCTTAGCGGCATAGAACTTGGTCCAGCGGGACCGTTGTTTTATTGAGGGGAGGTGTCTGGAGTCTCGGAGTTCAATGTCTCAGTTGCGGTAGCGACGAGCAACATTAAGGGGCTTAGGGCCCGTTCGTGGCCAATGTGAAAAGGCAAGCGGCGTAACCCTGCCGAGGTTTCCCGAAGTCGCTGCGTAGGCGATTATTCTAGCTTGCATGAGCAAAACCTCGCTCGGACTTCCTGATAAACGTTGATAGCTGGCGTACCGCATCGCTTTCAATGCCATCCAACTCTTCCAAGGCACGGTTTAACGATAAATGGGAACCGAACAATATTCTATACGCTCTTTTTAACGCACTACGCTCATCAGGCGATACGCCCGCGCGTTTGAGGCCTACAACATTAAGGCCGCGAGCGCGAGCTGGATTGCCGTCGGTGGTAATGTAGGGCAGGCAGTCCTGGGTAATTTTTGAAACGCCACCGAGCATCGCGAGGGTACCAACTCGGCAGAATTGGTGAATTCCCACAGCGGCTGAGACGAATGCACGGTCCCCTACTGTCACGTGTCCCGCAAGTAAGCCGTTGTTTGAGATAGTTATGTTATTACCGACGACGCAATCATGCGCAACGTGAGCATAAGCCATCAGGTAATTGTGGTTACCGAGTTTTGTTGCTTGGCCTGAATAGATTGAGCGCTGGACAGTAACGCCCTCACGGAGAACATTGTCGTCACCGATTTCCACATAGGTCTCGTGCCTGGGGAAATTGACATATTGGGGCGTCCCACCGATTACGGCATGCTCGTGGACCGTGTTGCGCTTGCCCAGCTGCGTATGTTGTTTGATGACAGCGTGTGCGCCAATATCGCAGTCATCGCCGATTTCCACGTTGGACTCGATGACGGCATACGGGCCAATACGCACATTTTCGCCTAAGCGCGCAGCGGTGTCTATCACGGCCGTAGGGTGAATCTTTGCGATGGGATTATTCATGATGCGGTTGTGAGCACGTTAGTTTCTCATTTCAATCGGTTTTTTTTCGATCGGAAAGGGCTTTCTAGTAAGAAATCCGGGCTAGCCCGCATTTCACACCAGGACGGGCGATGATCGCGCAGGAATTTGTTCTCACAAGAACTTTTCTGAGCGAGAGGAATACAAGGAGTCTTTCCGAGTGAAGAACATTTCTTGTGGGAACAAAGGACAAGCGAGGGTGCTCGGATCTGGCGGGAAATGCGGGCTTTAGTCCGGCGTCAAGAAACGGATTCATTTTCTCGCGTGGCGTATTACCGATCATCATGTTCGTCAACTACCTAGGAATTGATGTTGAGCGGCGTTTGCGGTGGGCTGTTCGGTGGGTTCGTGTGTCGACGAAATTTTGATCGAGCGAGAGATTTCCATAGCGACCTCTAATGCCCGTAGACCGTCTTCGCCGGAAACCTGCGGCGGTGTATCTGATTTCACGGCGTGTACGAACGCTTGTATTTCGTTCAGTAACACATCGGCCGTTTCAAATCCACGTTCCTCTATGTCGATCCGAGGTGGCTCGCTTTCGGTGCGAATTTGGTCGCTCTTGCGGTGTATGGAAACCTTTCTCTTATGGCAGTCAATAGAGATGTAGGTGCTGGGTTGAAAAACGCGGATTTTACGTAACTGTTTGTTGCTTATTCGACTTGCAATCACGTTAGCCACGCAACCGTCCGCAAATTCCAATCTGGCGTTGGCGATATCGATTTTATCCGTAAGTACCGGTACGCCAATCGATTGAATGCTCACCAGAGGGCTTGCTGTCATGGTTAAAATAAGGTCGATATCGTGAATCATTAAGTCCAGGACGACATCGACGTCCGTGCCGCGCACATTGAATGGTGCTAACCGGTGGGTTTCGATAAAAAGAGGGTTTTTCAGCTCGTCTCTAATAGCTACAACCGCCGGATTGAACCGTTCGAGGTGACCGATCTGAAAGATGGTGTTGTTTTTGTTCGCCAACTCAACAAGTTGCCGCCCCTCTTCCAGGGTCTGCGCAATGGGTTTTTCGAGTAACGTGGCAATCCCCGAAGCAAGAAAATAGCCGGCCGTCTCAAAGTGATGTTCCGTAGGTACGGCGATAGAGACCAAATCGACTTGATTAAGAATGTCACGGTAATCTGAATACGGTTGAGCGCCAAAGCGATCGGCAACGCGCTGCGCTTTCGCCAAGTCTATATCCACAACCGCGACAAGCTTTACATCGGACAGGGAGGCATATTTTTCGACGTGAAACGTTCCGAGATACCCGGCTCCTACTACCGCCGCGCGTTTTTTATTCATCTTGGATTCCGGTTTCTGTCACTTTACAAGAAGGCGTACGCGTTCGGTCGCTTAGTTGCCGCCATTCGCTCCCTAGTCGCCCGCGCTAATACGTGTCTCTACACGTCTTCAACCAGAGATTTTATCGCAACGCGACCTGTTAGTGTAACCGAAATCGTTTTTTCGCGTTCTCTGTGATTTTATTGATTGCGCTACCACGCGGGGAAAACGGGTGACATTCCCTATTGCATTATTTCCCGAAGCCGAGATTGTTGGTGAGAAATTCAGGCGAGACGCTTGTTCGCGTCTAAATCTATCGCTGGAAACAATAATCAGGCGATAGCGAGCTGAGTTGAAGAGCAATAATGGGCGAGCAGATCGTTATAATCGGGTCGCCTTGATACCGAAAAATGTTTTGTCGAAAATCGATTCCGCGTCGATGATGGACGCCCTTTCTCGGCGCAATTCTTCGGCGAATTCGTAAAGGGATCTTTCAGTAACGACCTTGTAGCGGCGATTCACAAAAGTGAAGCCTGCATATTCATCGCCTTCCCAAGCGAGTTTACCGCGAACGCGTTTCCCGTCGTCTGGTCGGAATTCAACCCATGTGCCTGGCTCAAGAGAACGCACCTGATCGGTATATTCGTCCTCAATGCGAGGCCCATGATCTCGCACCAGGTCAAAACCCATGTCCGTCATCATTTTCTCAAAACTCTCTAGACCGGAAGGTTTCACACCCTTAGCCTCGTTGTGGTCGGCTGCCGGCGCAACGTCTAGCTCGGCAAGTGATTCGAGCTGCCTTTCCAACCGTTTTATTAACGTGTTGATCTCAACGGGTTCTTCGGGCGGCTGTGTAGGCGGGTTCGACGCGCGGCTTTTCTCGACGCATTCGTTGCGGCTTAATGAATTAGATAATCCGTCGGTGTCGCCGCGGACGCTCGCGATATGATAGGTTTCCAACATAGCGATAATGGTCTCCGTGTCCCTTTCACCAAGATTGATGTAGCTCAAGCCTTGGCGCAATGTAGAGAGAAGTTGAGGTATTAAACGGACGAGCCGGCGTTGTTCTGCGGGTGTTTTCTTCGGCCCGATGCTCCAGGCTAATTCCTTGATAAAGCCGACTGCTGTTGATCGCATAGGGCTTCTGTCGCCCTCTTTTAGGGTTATTTGCGTGATCACATCAGCCCACTTTTCTTTCAAGAAACTTCCGATGTTTCTGGGTATTGCGGATCTCGACAATTGAGAGGCAATATCGTCAGCGACCTTGCGCCTAACGCGTCTGAAGGACGTGGATGACAGCCTTTTAGATTTACTGTCGTTGCGCGGTAGCGTCCCAAGATTATCGTTGTAAGAGGCGAGTAATTGTTCCATGACCTAAACACAACTCTTGTTTGTTTAACGGACGGCTGATTTCTCTGCCGTTATAGGACCGATAGCAAAGATGGGGCCAAAAAATAAATAGGCTTTAAAAGCAACGGTTTAAGGTTTTGGGGTGGGGGCGTAGATTGCGCTTTTAGCGACAGTATGTAAGGAAAAACGACAGGTTTCGTGTTACGCGTAGGAGCGCAAAAAATCCGCCGACGACAAAGATGGAATGGAGCGGGCCCGTGTGGTGGCCGCGATCTTGAAGACTACACCCTCGGGCTAACGCTAGTTAGGCTTCCCGAGAATTGTTGAGGTAACGCCGGTGATGGCTTTATCAAATAGGGATTCCGCTTCAATAAGGGATGCGTTCCCTTGCCGAAACTCCTCTGCGAGTCCGTATAACGACTTTTCTGCGATCACTTTGTAACGGCGATTCAGAAATGAATAACCCGCGTATTCGTCTCCTTCCCAGGCCAATTTGCCACGCACACGCTTGTTGTCCTCTTGCTTAAACTCGACCCATGCGCCGGGTTGCAGCGCGCGAACCAGTTCGGTGTACTCATCATCTATGGTGGGGGCATCGTCTTGAACCATATCGAAGCCCATATCGGCCATCATTTGTTTAAAGCGCTCGTCTGCTGCTGATGATTCGGCTTTCTCTGAAACCACGTCGTCGTCGAAATCGGTGAACGATTCGATGTCTTGTTCCATTTGCGCCAACATCGCGGTGATCTCATTGGAGACCGCCGCGGTTTCCTCATCAAGCTCCGCGCCACCTGCCGGTTCGGCTGCGCGCTTTGTGTTAGGTGTTTCTATTTTTGCCTCGGATTGGCCCCGGATGCTTTCCAAATGATAGACCTCTAACATTTTGATTACATCGCTCGTTTCTTGTTCGCTGGCGCCGACGTAACTCAGACCCTTACGCAGGGTCGAAAGAACCGCGGGCAGTAAACCGATAAGTTTGCTGCGATCACTTCGGTTGGTCTTCGGTTCAACGCTCCAGACCAGGTCGCTGACGAAGTTCAGCGCGGTCGATCGCATCGGGCTGTCGTCTCCTTCTTTAATGACGACTTGGATGACCACGTTCAACCACTTATCGGTGAGAAATGCTTCCACGTCCGATGGTACGGTGACGGTGGTCAGTCTGTTGGCAATTTCCTCAGCGATGTCTTTTTTTAACGCTTCCAGTCGTTCCGCCTCTTTCGCCGCCTTGTGCAGGGCCTCTTTTGCCGCATCTAACTGTTTTTTCTCGACGCCAAGAAATTCGCGGAATTCGTTGAGCTGCGTTTCGAAAATAGCAACATCGTCGGTAAACTCATTAAGTATGCATTTGACGATTTGCTCCATTCTTTCGTAGAGCCTATCGCGTGAGGCTTCGTTCTCTTGGATCCAGCCCAAGCTGGCATTTGTGAGCTCATTGAGCAGCTGGCGCGCGGGATGCGTCTTCTTGCTTAAGAACTCTCTGTCTATTAGCGCGACCTTTAAGACAGGTATCTGCAGACGGCCAATGAGCGCCTTGACGAAATCGGGCAACTCTTCATTGTCAAGGAAATAGTCGAAAACTACACCGACGATGTCGATGGTTTCGGCGTCTAGCTGCTTGATGGAATGAGCGGCTTCATCGCCGAGCCGCTGCTTGTATTCATTGACAACGTTTCGCTTTAGGTCTTGGCTGTTGGCGTCGCCGCTTTCCTTAATGTAACTATCGACTTGTTGTAGCGTACTAAGCGTATCGACTAACTCGGGGGTTACCGCGATCTGCGTTAGCTCAAGTGACGATGTCTGCCCATTACTTTGATATGCAGTAAGCAGTTGTTGCATTTCTTGGAACGGCTGCCCTGCGGTTGGTGTCTTTAGCCCATCGTAATTTCCCGAAACCTGTTGAAACCAGGCTTGAAACGCGTCATCTGCATTTTCTTTATTGGGATCCGTGGGCCGATTCGCTGGCGAACTTTGCGAAGAGGCGTTATCGCTTTGTTCCGTTCGCGTACTCGCGTTGGTTGAAGACGGCTTAGGGTCCGGAGTTTTCGCTTTCAAGTCAGGTAGAACACCGGACTTCGCTAAAAAGGCGTTAATTTCGCCGTATAACGTCGCGCTTTTTTTCGCCAAGTGTTTTCCGAATAGTTTATATATGATTTTTTTTGCTTTAAGCTCGATATCTAACGTTTTTAATGCATTGCGTAACGCTTTACCCGCCGCGTTGGGTCCGACCGGGTTGTTGCTGTTGTCGATTTGCGAGTTGGAAAACAGGTGGCCGAACCGTTGCTCGAGGCAGTAGAGTTCGGCGGATAACTTTTCTTCTATCGCCTCGGCGATCTTATTGATGATCAACGATTCGTCGAGCTGGTCGTTATCCAGCAACGATAAACCGCCGCTAACTTCAGATCCCGGTGTCGCGGAACGCTCGCCGCGTAATATGGATTTGAGTAATTGGTTAAAGTTTTTGTTCAAATCATCATTAAATAGCTTTGCTACTTGGTCGTTCTTGGTGCGCAGTTCATCTGACGCCGCAATGTAGGCAAAGCGCTCGTCATCGTCCTGACTATTGGATATAAACGCGCCGAGATACCGTTCTACGTCCGTTAGGGCAGTCTCTAGCGCCTGGCCAAATGCAGAGTTCGCCATTTCGCGGCAAGTTCTTATAAGGTCAGGTAACTTAGCTTTTCCAGTTGGGTTGCGCAACAAGGGTTTGTTTGGCTTACTGTCCATCATTGAAAATGTGGTAAAACGGATTTCACTATTCAAAATCTTCCCATTTAATAGTTGTCGGATAACGAAATCTTTCCTTTATAGGCAATTTGTTATTCATCAGCTTAGTTTGTTGTCCGCGGTATGTTATAGGCTTTATAACGTTATGTTTGTTATATGAAACTTGTTTGAGGTCGGGAGTCTTGTCGTTGGAAGAAAGTCAGGTGGAGGCGGCGGGTTGTTCGTGGCGGGCTGGGGTGGCGTGAGGAGAATAGAATCCGAACAGGGGAGGAGCTCAATTGCCATTAAAAAAAGGGTATTCTAAGGTTCAGTTTGACGTCTGTAGGCGTAACGTCGCAATGTCACCGAGGGTAGCGCGGATTTCCTGAATGCTCGGAGTGCGCGCCCTATAGGGTTCCGCGTATACCCCACTGCAAAGCAATTTGCGAACATTGGGTTGCTTGTCAGAGGCGAGCCACAGATGCCAGATACGGAAAATGTCGCTAGTACCCGAACCCATTCCCGATCGGGATACGAGTTGTATGTGCTGGTCAACGACCACGTTTCGCCAATCCCGGGATACCTTCCGGACGACAAATTCATCCTTTTGTATTGTTTGTGGGAAGGGTTCTACATCCTCTACTTCGAAATTGCACTGAGGAGCGAAAGGATCGGCGGATTGGACAACGGAACCGTCTTGGATATACACGCGCGCTCGCCTGGGTGAAACCTCAAGGTCCCGATTTAGTATGATCTTCGACCCAACCGGGATCGCGTAGAATTGAGAGGCTTCATCTTTCGGAACGGTTATACTACATCCAACGGTCGTTAAAACGAGAGCCATGGCCGCGCCGATCGACCATGCTGTGCCTTTCCTGAGCTGTCGCCACCGTACCATGGGACTTTTTTCGTGGAGTTCCGTTAATGCGTTTGCTGAATTTGGGGTCAGTTTTCGACCGCACTCACCTCCTTATAGACACAAATACGAAGGAACGGTTCGATTTGAGAGTGCTTAGAGGGGTCAGCTGAGGCGCAACGTACGGAGGATTTAGACCGCATTTCTCACAGGGGGCAACATTACCGTTGACAAAACGCGTTTATCTTGGTTTAATGAATTCACGCACTAAAGGAAAGGTTAATTTCGGACTGATTTAGTATGTTTTTGAGCTAGATCACTTTTAAGGGCGAGGTATAAAGGCACCTAAGATTAACGTTACGACAATGTTCTCCTCCGACGGTGGAACAGGGGTCATCCGCTCAAACGTTTCAGGCGCGGACCGTCACCCACCTCCTACCAAGCCAAAAAACGTTGGCCTCTGTTCCCACCTCCGAATCCCTCCTCCAGCGCCAATTTTGGCGCTAGCACAAAAGGGGCACGTAGATGCCCCTTTTTATTATTGGGCTGATGGCTCCGCAAATTTCTCTAACCGGTTAAGCTTATTTTTGCCGAGCCCACTATCGCGTCCGTCCATCTGACTCGTCGCTCTCGATAGATTTCGGTTTTTTGGTTTTAAAACAATATGTAGAGATTGTTACGGCTCGCCGATCCCAATTCTTTTTGGCCGCTGCACGAAAGAGCAATACGCCCAAATACTTATTGAGGTGTGAAGGGATAATATGGTCTTATTTTCTAAGCCTTACAAAAAAGCTAGATCTTTTCTAACTTAAGGCATTTTGTACACTGACTTTAATCATTAATGGTTCGCGGTAACTTCTTGACTATCCTCTCCTATGTTTTTATGGGCTGATTTAGCCGGTACTCATGCCGCGGTTTCCGCGCCATACGTATATAAAGAACCTTAGTCAGATACGCGAGCGGAATTACCTAAGCCCTCGGATTGTTTGAATCGAATGTCAGCATTACGCTTCCCCATCCAGTTATTCGCTCTTTTTCTCATCGTGTCGACATCGATGACGCCGTTTCCATTGATCGCCAGTACCACGTCCCAGAGCGTGGTCGACGAGCTCACAAGAGCGAGACTTGTCTCCGCGCACGTCCCGTTTATCCAGAACCTCGGTCAAGCGCCAAAAGGCATTAAGTATTACGCGCCGACGTTTGCCGGGCGCGTTATGGTCACGGAGGACGGTCGAATTATCTATGCCCTCTCAAGCGGGGCCGATCAGCCTGTCGGGGGCTGGGTGGTTCAAGAATCGTTAATCGACCCATCGCGACCGGTTATCGCTGGCTTGAGTCAAACAAACGCCGCGATGACCTTCATAAGCAGTCATGGTCAATCCCTTACGAGCCGTGCCGCGTCGACGTTCGAAACCGTAACCTTAGGGCAAGTTTATGACGGCGTCGAGCTGCGATTGCGCGCTTACGGCGATAACGTGGAGAAATTATTTTATTTAAGCCCATCGGCTGACGTCGGTCAGATTCGCGTTGGCGTAGAAGGCGTTAAAACTGTGGCGGTGGATGAGAGCGGCCAATTGGAATTAACCACGGAGCGTGGCGCCGTACGCTTTACTAAACCTATCGCCTACCAACATTCCGAATCCGGCGACCGCCAATATGTCGAAGTAGCGTATACCGTTAGCGGAAACGAATACAGTTTTAAAGTGGGTTCTTATGATAAGACCAAATCACTGGTCATCGACCCCCTACTGGCCTCGACGTTCCTTGGTGGCGATGAGGGGAACGATGTATCATTAGCGATGTTGATGCTGGAAAATGGGGAGCTTTACGTGGCTGGGCACGAGAGGTCCGACGATTTTCCAACGATTCCTGGTCCTTACGAGGGCGCTACACAAGACGAAAGCGCGTTTGTCTTGAAGTTTGATCGCGATCTGAGCTTGCTGGGCTCCGTATACATGCCCGGCGCAAGATTCGCCGCCCTTGCGACGGACGGCGACGGCAACGTGTTTGCTGGAGGCAATTCGGTGTCCACGGCCTATCCGACGACGCCGGGGGCGTTCCAGGAGCGTAATTCTTCTTTCAACGCAACGCCTGAGAAACCCGTACATGATTTCGTCGATGGCGTGATCGCTAAATTCGACAGTGGTTTGACGCAAGTCTTGGCGTCGACGTATTTCGGCGGCGGCGAAGGTTGGGACGAGATTAGGGGGCTGGTCGTGGCGCAAGACGGCAGCTTGTACGCTTCCGGCGAGGCGGACTCCGTTAACTTCCCAACAACCAACCTCAACGGGTTTCAAAGCGTACATGGCGGCGGCGACGGAGACGCGTTTATTGCGAGGCTGGATAGCGGTCTGACAACGCTTTTAGGCGGCACCCTGTTAGGCGGAACGCTCCAGGAAGGCGCTGAGGCCATGGCCTTCGGCGCCAACGGCGATATTTATATCACTGGGCGCGCCGATTCCGCTACGGAGCGCGGATTCTCTATCACGGAGCCGGCCTATGACGCCGCCCACAATGGTGGGTCCGATGTTTTCGTGGCCGCGTTCGACGCGGACTTGATGGATCTGCGGGGCTCCACCTTTATCGGGGGGAGCGGAACCGATCGCGTACATGCGTTAACGGTCGCCCAGGATGGCGCCGTCTTTGTGTCGGGCTGGAGTAACTCGACGGATTTTCCGGTTACCTTGACGGATATTCGCGCCCGCCATGTAGCGAATCGAGATGCTTTCGTCGCAAAATTCGATGCGCGCCTTGAGAATTTGTTGGCCGCGCGATTTCTAGGCGGTTACCGCAATGAAGCGGCGGATAGCATGTTTTTAGACGCCGCAGGTTCCCTTTACGTTGCGGGCCGTACCGCGTCGCCTAATTTTCCCACCACACAAGGGGCGTTAAGCCGCATTCTTAATGACGGGCCCCATCGCGATCCCAAGGCTATAGGATTTGACGTATTCTTGGCCAAGCTTACGTCAGACTTGGAGTTATCTATTTCAACTTTTTTGGGAGGCGCCAATGATGAGTACGCCGAGGCCGTAGCGCTTGATGACGCCGGGCGAGTGGCAGTGGCGGGTTTCGTTGATTTACTGGGTGCGACCGCATTGGAGCAGCCGATAGCGGACGGTTCCATGAGCAGCGTCTTCGATGGACCCAACAAAGATAACTCCGACGTATTTGTCGCCAAGTTGGACAGCGATCTCTCCGGCGATCCCGATTTGGTTTTCGAAGAGGTTACTATCGAAGTGAAAGACGGTCAGGCCGCCGAGGAGGGAAGGGATCCGGGTTCCGTCGTGATTAAGCGGACTGGAGATGCTTCCGAAAGGCTGAAAGTGTACTATGACGTCGCTTTACTTAGCTCGCCGACGCTAATCAACGGTGCGCAAAACGGCGAAGATTTCCAGCGCTTGACCGGAGCGACCACCCTTGCCGAAGGCCAAACGGAGAAGACGATTTCCATTATCCCCGTGGACGACATCAACGAGGAAGCGGACGAAACGGTAACAGTCGCGCTATTGGGCGGTCCCGGATATGTAGTTGGCCTTGAGGGAACAGCGATGGTCGAAATCATCGATGATGACAAAGATAAACCGCTGATCTTAATGGACGGGCCGGGCGCGCCCATTGAGGAAGAGGGGCGCGTCGCCGGGAGGATTGTTATAAAACGAGCGAGTCAGAGCCGCGCCGAGCCCCTTACCGTGTTCTATACTCTGGGAGGAGACGCGGTAAACGGCGTCGACTACGAGTTGTTAAGCGGCGAAGTCACTATCCCCGCGGGTAGTTTGGATGCGGAAGTGATGGTCGCGCCCATCGACGATGACGACGCGACCGAAGGCATTGAACAGGTCGTCTTCAAATTGGAGTCTGCCGCGACCTACAATATCGGAACGGCTGACGTAAAATTAGCGATCACCGATAACGACACGGGCGCGGCGGCTAATAATTCGGGCGAAACCGTTACCGAAAACGGCGTCGTCAATGAGGGAGGCGTTAACTCCTCCGTGTCCTTTGATAACGGCGACTCGTCGCCAGACAGCGATACCGACTCGGGCACTAGCCCAACAAGCTCCCGCTCCGGCGGCGGAACCAGCTCCAGCGGCGGTGGCGCCTTGGACGTTTGGCTGCTGATCTTAAGCGGTTTATTTTTCGCTGTTTGTGGGAGAAAGCATTATGGAAACGGTGGTAATCTTTTGTAGGTCACGTTGCCGGTTTACGGCTACGCGACATTGACACTACTTCAACATAGACTTCGCTTGCTCAAGGGCACGTTTTGCTTGACTATGCTTCGGATTAAGGCTCAGTGCCTGCTGAAAAGCGCGAACGGCTTCGGACGCATTGCCTAACGCGCCCAGCGCAACGCCACGAAAAAAATGCGCATCGCTTTGTTCGGTCTGTTCTATCGATGACTCAAAAAAGCCTAGCGCCTCTTCAAATCGTTGCAGCTTCAAATATATTCGCCCCATGCTGAGCAATAACTTGTAATCGTTCGGTTTACCCTCCAATTCACGTTCGAAATGTCGCAAGGCGTCGTTAAAACGGCCAAGCAACTCGTATGTCGTCGCCAAATGAAAGTTGAGATCAGCGCGGTCGTCTTCCATGGCGTACGCTTTTTCCAGTTCTTGCGCCGCGTCTTGGTAATAACCCGCCAAAAATAATTGGTGGCCAAGCTGGTGGTGACTGGCTGCGGAGTCGCTCGCCTTTGCGTAATAGACAAGATAATTGAGCTTGGCTGTCATAAAACGCTGTTCCAAATCAGGGATATGTTCGTCTAAGACCGTACGCCAACGGCGCGTTATGTCCGAATCTCGCAAAATAGTTTCGGTGTGGAGTCCAAGAAATACAGGATTCCACGCCATATTCGGTTCTAGGTATTCCTTTATTTCTTCAAACCGTATGTTGTCAATGAGTCGCTGGCGAAACGATTCGAATCCGTGCGTCCGCAAGCGGGCGATTTCAAACTCTAAGGCGGGATAGTCTAGGGTATTGATGGGCGCGTCATTCTCGTCCGCTAACGACAAGACGTTAGCGTTCATTAACCCATAGGCGATCCACTCCGCTGCGACGCCGAAGTTGCGAATGAAGTAATCGCGCAACGGCGGGCTGTTAGCGGCGATCAGGGGTTGGCGAACGGCCAACTTTCCGGGCGTACAAACCAATAAGAAATAACCGTCGGTTATATAGCCCAAGCCGCATTGGTTAAACGCCTGCGCGAGGCTCGTTAGAATAATGTCCATGCCTTTATCGCCAATCCGCGTATCTACCCACGTCGCGTATACCCCGTTGGGCGTAAGACGTTCTCGCACAGTTGTGAAAAAGTCGTGGGTATACAGCTTTGACGAACTGAAATAAAGCGGCGTCGTGACAGTATTCAGGATGAGCGGGTAACGTCGATCGACGCGCTTTACAAAGTGGATGCCGTCGTCATGAATGATGTTTACTCGCTCTTGTTGTTTGATGTTGAAATTGAAATTCGCCATACGGTGCAGGTTGTTTAGGATCGCCGGGTTGATTTCCACGGCGTCGGTTTCATCGAACAGTAAACCCACCGTCCCCGCAGTGGCGCCGCTGCCAACGCCCAGGACGAGGGCGCGATCGGTGCTGGGCGCGAATAACGAAGCGAAACTCCCCACCAATTGCTCGGCCGGAGTATTGAGGTTGATGCTTACGTAACCGTTGATGAAAAAGATCTTCTCGCCGTTCTCCATGGTGTTGAGGGCGAATACGTTCTGCCGGTCTTTAAACGATTCCGGAAATTGCAGAGCTTCGCGTTTTTCCTCAAGCTGTTTCGGCGAACGAAACGCTGTGTGGCCAAGATAAAGCAGTTGTTCGTCCCAAGTGGTGTAGTTTAGCGTAACCGCTCCCCCTATCAAGGCCGTAACGCCCACGGCCGCCGCCGCGCGCTTGCGTAGGGAAACCAATAGGCCGAGGCCGCTTAGCGCCGCTATGACGATAACCAGCGATCCGTAATCCATATGCTCATGGAGAACGAACACCATAAGCAAGAATCCCACGGCGTTGGCCAGCGAGGCGACGCATAATAATTGCCCCGCCTCCCGAGCGACATTGTCCTGGGATGCGATCAACGCGGGAACGGTAGCGCCAAATGTAATGGCCGGAAGCCCCGTGAGCAGTGCCAGAATTCCCAGTTTGAGGAGTACGGTCAGCCAGTAGTTCTCTACGGCGGCGGGGTAGGCGTGGGTGTATAGCGAGGCAGTTAGCTCGAAGCCGCCAAGCAACCAAACCAAACCGAGAAGATTCGCAAACATGACGTGATGGAAGCGGATCTTATATCTCCTGACGACGACGGAGCCCACAGCAATGCCAAAAAGAACCAAGCCTAGCGCCAAGGCGAATGTTTCGCGAAACGGGCCGATTAAGAATTCAGCGATTTTGATCATCCATAACTGGAAGATCGCCGAGGCGACGCTGGCGAGCGCCAGCGCAACGAGATGTTCTCCGGGAAAATGAACGTAGTGGGTCTCCGACGGCTCGGCGTCCCTCAGCCTGGCGAAAAACCATCGGAGAGCGATGGCGACGACCCCGTTGATAGACGCCATAATGAGCACGGTGTTCTGTAGCCCCACTTGACGCAACAACCAGAACTCCACCATGAGTACAGTGGCGGCGGCGCCGAAGCTATGCAAGGCGTAGGCGCGGGGAAATGCGAGTCCCGTCCGTATCCGACTCAGGTACCCGGCAAATAGCGGCAAGCTACAACCCACCAGGAAAGACGGTATGCTAAGGAGCAGTACGCAGCGTACGACGGTTCCGCTAAGATCCGCCCCAAACCACCCGGCACTCGCGTAAACCCAATGCTCAATGACCTCTGCGCCCAGCGCGAAGGCCGCCGCATAGAGTCCGATCGCGGCCTCTATAAGCCAGAGATGTCGCCACAGCCGATGGGCGTACAGCGTGCCAAGACCGATGCCCACGAGAAAAGTCAAGAGAATCGAAGCGCTGACCGCCCATTGATCGCCGATGATATTGCCCAGCATTCGGCCAAAAAGAACTTCGTATGAAATTCCTGTGAATCCGGATATCAGGAGCAAAAGCGTGAAACCGAGATCCGATCGGCGGTTGACTCCAACTTCGTTCACAAACGCTCTCTCTTGTCTTAAATCTTAATTACGCCCTACTTCGTATTGGCTAAGTATCGCCCTCTAACCTTGCGCCGAGCCGTGAATTACCCGTAAATTATAACGGAATAGGGCATCCCGCTATGCTTTTCCGTCATCCTGTCTGTACTTCGTAGCGTATTTCGTTAATTGACGGCCGTGTCGTTACGCTCCCGTACAGCTGCGTGCGCCGTTGCCGCCTAATGCGCGGACATGGGTTCTTTTTGCGCGTACCTATCGCTGCTGATCGCCTTCAACCGCATTTCTCGAACGATTTTGAGTTTTCCAAGCAATACGATGTAAGTGCTTTCCAGCTTACTCTAGGCGGCGCGCTGTATGGTAACAACAATAATGAAAATAATGTTTTGTTGTCTTTTTTGGCGCTTATTCCATTTTATTGGTAGATATTTATATTTAAAACGATTGCCATAAACCCATGTAGGTTTAGCGGGTTAAGTTCCTTCGTTTTGCCCCATCCCACGTCTCGTACCCACTGCCACCAGTACGCGTAAAAACGTATTTTTAAAATAGTTTAGGTTTGCAATAATCAACTGAAAGCGGAGGTTTCTTTACGTGCTATTCCCATAATTTCTATGATGGAATAGCCGGTGAGGTGGGAATAGAGTCTGCCGATTCATCGGTAATAAAGATAACGTAAGTTAAAGCGGAGTAGGGAGATTTTTATGCGTGGTACTCGGAAAATCAATTCCTTTTTTGGGGTCGGTCTCGTAACCGCTACCGTGTCGTTTGCGATGGCCTCCTATTCTCCGTTTAGCAACGCTGCGGAGGTCGCTAGGGCGGTTTCTTCCACCGAAGCGCTGATTGCGGCGATCCGAGACGCCAACATCAACGTCAATGACAACTACACGCTAACTATTCCGGCTGAAACCGTTATTAGCTTTAAGGAATCCGTCGATAAAACGCAAGGCGATAACGGCGCCCCCAGCATCGCAGGCTCGGTGACCATACGCGGCTCCGCCGGCTCCGTGATTGAGCGCGCCCCCGACGCCACGGACCGATTTCGTTTCTTTCACGTTGCCGAAAACGGCAGCTTGACGCTCACCGGGGTGACCGTTCGGGGCGGAAACTTGGGCACGAAGGAGGAACGCGCCCTCAGCCAATACGACCGCTATACGGAATTCGTAAAAGACACCACCGCGCAAGGCGGGGCCATTTTTAACGAAGGCGACGTATCGATTTCATCAAGCGTTTTTGAAGGCAATTCGGCGCAAGCTGGAGGCGCAATTTTCGTTACGGGAGACGATGCGGCTTTAACCGTGGATGACGTCTCATTCGTGAATAACCACGCGTGGGGGACCTATGGTCCGGCGGGCGCCATTCTCAACTTGCGAGGCAACGTACGCATCGACAAGTCGACGTTTCGGGGCAACAGCACCCACATAGACATCAACGATCAACGCAACGAAAACGGCCTGTTGCCCTATGAGCCGCGAGGCGGCGACGGCGGCGCGATAAACAATATCGCCGGCGACATGTCCATCTCCAACAGCACCTTCACCGAAAATGAAGGATTGTGCGGCGGCGCGATAGAAAACGCCGTGGGCCACATGACCGTCTACAACAGCACCTTCTACGACAACTACGGCGCATGGCACGCTGGAGCCATCGGCGCATACGCCGAAACTCCTCTTTCGGCGGAAGCTCGTACCAGAGAATGGGGCCATGGCATTGTTGAGATCGTTAACACGACGATCACCGGCAATCATGGCGGCATTGACGGCGGCGGCGGCATATTGGCCAACAAAGGTTCGGTGCTTCTAAGAAACTCAATCGTTGCGGGGAACACTGCGGGGCCGCAGCGCACGGTTGACACGACCGTCCCGCAAGATTGCGGCGGGTTTCCCCTTTATCATCGTTATCCGGTATTTATCGTCTCAGCAGGGAACAATATCATCGGTGATGTAGAAGGTTGTACGACGAATAAGAAGACGGGCGAGCCCATGCTCGTGGCGTTGAACGAAGCGGAAAACAGAGTAATTACCGGTTACGCAGGCATCGATCGAATCGTAGATTCCACAGCCAACGGCCTTGGCCATGTTACGCTCACCTCCGACAGCCCCGCCATCGACCGAGGCGGCGACCTCGCCGTTCATAAAGAAGGGATAGGTTTAGTGGGCGGTATTGTTGACATTAATATTCCTAATGACGTCGATCAATTAGGCAACACCGCGCAAGGCGCCCGCGACATTGGCGCGGTTGAGTTCGATAAGCGAGCTACCGCTCCCACCGTTGCACCCCCGGCCTTGCCTGACGGCGCGCAAATCGTGGAAATCTCGCTCTATGCGCCGCCGCCTTTCGCAGAGGACGACGAATTGGCTACGGATCAAGATAAGTCGGTGAATTTCTCTGCGGACGATCTATTAGCCAACGATCTGGACGCGGATGGAGATGAGGTTAGCATAGACTCCATTGACAGCCAGTCGTACAACGGCGGCGAGATCGTTAACAACCGAGATGGCACGTTCACGTTCACACCGTATCGGCTCGTTCCGGACGACGACCAGTTTACGTACACCATTACCGACGGCGTTAATGTATCCGAGCCGGCGGTCGTCAGCGTCGCGATAACGCCTGTTGCGCTTGATGTGGCCTCTCCTGTTGAATCGGTTGAAAGCGACGTTGTTGCAAGCAATTCCGCTGAAACTACCGCGGGGGACTCGTCCGGTAGCGGCGGTGGCGGCGGCGCCTTTGGTGTTTACGGCGCGTTGCTAATGGCGGCGTTCGCGGGGCTTTCGGGCTATCGTCGACGCAGTCGTTAAGGTTTGGAAATGAAAGACAAGAAATTGACCGCCAGCTCCAATTTTCTCGCGCCACCGTGCAGCAAGTTTGTGGAGTTATACGGCGCTACGCTGAGGGTTTTCGCAGGGGGTAACATGAGAAAAAAACTACAACTGATCCTTGTTTCATCGGCGCCTCTGGCCGCCGTTACGGTCGTTGCCCAGCCCAATCTCGGCGATTGGCAGGCGAGCAGCGGCAACATCTCGGCAGGCTGCCCCGCAGGAGCCACTTGTGAAATCGTCGTCGAAGACGCGGGCTTTATACAGCAGCGGGTTCTCGATAGCGCCGGCGAGCTCGATAAAATTCAAACCATCGTGCTCGATGCCGATGCTTCGGGGAATTCAGGGACCTTACCGTTTTCCAATGAGATGTTTGTGGAACCTAGCGACCCCAACGCGCCCGTACAGTTTTCCGGCTTGCTAAATCTGCAAATTATTAAAGAAGAAACAATCGATCAGTGGAAGGGGTCGGTCATAAACTTCGAATCGGAAGCGTTGGTGCGTACAGGCTGGGCCGAAGTGAGCGGGCTACCCAATTTGTCTTTTGACCAATTGATTACTGAGTCGGGTGGTAGCCGCAACGATAGCTTTATGAACGATTTCGATTTTGAAGGTAACGTAAACAATGCCACAGGCGCTCAAACCGGGACGCAAATCGTGCTCAACAGCGAGTTTATACAACCAGTGGGCGCCGACTCCAACGCAGACGAAGACGGCGACATCCGAACGGCTCGCGTTAGCGGGAGTTTAGAAGACACCTCCGATTTTCGATGGGCTTCCGTTTCCGGAGATATGCTCAGCAGTTCGGGTTCCAACAGTCTACCCAACGGCTCATCTATCAGTTGGAATGCTGGGGACAAGGTTGTTGGCTACTGGCAGGGCCAGAAGATGACCCATCAATTGGGCGATCGTAAGGACTTTGAAAGTGAATTCGACGCGGCCTTCTTGCAGCTATCGCAGGGTTTTAACACGGTCGAAAATCGTACCACCAATGACAGCTCGCGCTACTTCACCTTCGGTCCGGTGGGGCCGTTCAACTGGCCCAGCATTCTTGGCCCGGCGCCAGCCATCGCCGATGTACGAACCGGCCCCACAGGACCGGAAGATGGGCCCGGGCCAATTCGACGGGAAAGGTCCACTACGCCCACGGAGCCGTTCCAGGCTGCGTCAACCACCCAGCCGAGCCCAAGTTCGCCCTCAGGTTCCCCCGTTCCGTTTAACACCTGGACGGTGGCCTCCGGTGAGATCACGGCGACATGTCCTTCGGGGAGCAGTTGCGGCCAGGCAATCAGCATGGATGGATTCATGCAACGTATCGTAAGAGACAATGCAACCAGCCGAGAATATTTTCAAACCGTCGTGACCGATCTAGACGCGTCAGGTTCGCCGGGTAGCGTACCGTTCTCCAGTGAGTCGTTAGTGAGTCAGCAAAGCTCCTCCGGACAAGCGATTAACGGCGTATTGACACAGCAACTGATCAACGACGGTATGGGCATGACCGACCGAACAGTGGTGCGTACCGGCTGGGCTGAAAGCAGCGAGCCCAACATCACGGTTGACAACCGTATCAGCCAAACGTTGGCCAATCGTAACGTCTCGGCAGAAACTAAGTTTATCTACGCGGCTAATATTGATCCCGATGGCAACCGAACCGGTTTCACTATCGACAGCGAACAAGTTTTGGATAACGCGACGCAAATCGATCCCAATGCCCGCACGTTTTCACGAGACGATTATATTTTTGTTAGTCGTGAAGTCGCCGGCGATTTTCTCACTTCTAGCGGCTCCATGGGTGGCATGGGTTGGGCCGCGGGCGACGACATCAAAACCGTGTGGGCTGGCTATGTATTCGACTACGGCGAAGAAAGCGCTGTCGTGAGTTTCCAAAACTGGGATAACAGAGCCGACAGCGCGGCTCCCAGAGCGATAAGCAAGAAAGATGAGGGGGGGACCCCAAGGGTATGGGTCTGGAACTCAGCCTTTGGGCCGCAGCCCACATTCCCGTTCCCGGGGGGATCAGGAGGCGATTAATAAAACTCTGTTAATAGAGGTAGAGCTGATCTGGCTAACGAATACCTCTGGAAATGTGCAGCCGCCCCTTATTCGGGGCGGTTTTTTTCGCAAAGCGTCTTTGTTTAGGTCGCGCTTAATTTGCATCAGTTTGTAGCACGGGTGAAGCTCGTGCAACCCGGGAGAGTTTCCAGCGCCGTCCTCCGGTTCCGCACGCCTCACGCGGATTACAAATTAATGCGTCATTACTCGTCACGGACGGCGAAAGATCTATCATCTCGCGGCCCGAACAATGCGCTTCGAACAAGCGCATAATCCTCGGTAAGTACACGTAGCCCGGGTGGAGTGTAACGAAACCCGGGACGCGATGGCTTTAGAGCCACGGTGAGGCCATTGCCATCAGCGTATGAGGGTGGCCGCGTGGCTTTAGAGCCGCGGTGAGACCATCGCTAACAGGAAATAAGAGCGATCCGCGTTGTCTTCTCAACAGGGTGTCCCTGGGTTCCGTTACACTTCACCCCGGCTACGGCAAACGGTCGCGGCAACCAAACATTTGTAGCGTGGATCAAGCGTAGCGGATCCACGAGGCCGCTTCGCGGATGCCGCCTACGCCCCTGCGTAGAAAACACTGCCGCTTTTCGTTGACGTCGATACTAGCGAACCGCACCTATTGGATTACCTCAATAGAGGACTCCTGTCTATGTATAATCCCCGATACTGTAATGTTGTTACGCGCTCTGCCGCTAAGATATACTTAACGAGCAGTACCCGTAGCCCGGGTGGAGTGTAACGAAACCCGGGAGGCGATGGCTTTGGCACCACGGTGAGCTCATTGCCAACAGGGCATGAGGGTGGGGCGCATTGTTCTCTCACCATGGCGTTCCGGGGTTCCGTTACACTCTACCCCGGCTACGGCACCCGGTCGCGGCAATCAAAAGTTTGTAGGGTGGGTCAAACGCAGCGGATCCACCAGACTGCGTCGCGGGTGCCGCCCACTCGGCTGCGGAGAGTACACCGCTTCAACCCGATGATGTCGTCACAAGCTAACCGCACTGTTCGGATGTGCATGAGAGACGGCTACCGTCTATGTATAATACCCGATACCGTAATGTTGTTGCGCGCTCTGCCGCTACGATATACTTAACGATAAGGTTTCTATAGGTGCTTTTTACAATCCCTCTAAGGCCAAAATTGCAGTTATATCTAGCAATTTAGCGCTTAACGAAGTTTCTCGTCGGCGCGCCTAATGCTTTGGGAGAACGACGAAGAAGCGACGGCAAAGACCCGAGTCCTACAATGATGAAACACCCAAAACCCAAGCACCGATTTCGCGACACGCTAACTCTACTTATTACTATAGCGCTAGGCACGGGATTGAGTGCGTGTACTGATCCGCCCCCTAACAAAACGTTACTGAAACTCGACACGGAGTTACGTGCAGTCATCGAAAGCGCGGGGCTCGCCGGTGATCCAACCCTAGGTCGCACGCTTCCTTCCATCAATGATCCTCTTCCTCAATTGGGAAAAAAGCTTTTCTTCAGCAAGGCGCTCAGCGGCGATAAGGACGTAGCCTGCGCCTCTTGCCACCATCCTTTCCTCGGCGGCGGTGACGCCATGGCGCTTCCCGTGGGCGTAGATGCAGAAAACCCAAACGTGCTTGGACCCGACAGGGTTCATTCGAGGAGAGGAGAAGATCACGACGGTGGTCCCACCGTGCCGCGCAATTCGCCCACCACGTTTAACGTTGGCATGTGGGATAAATACCTTTTCTTCGATGGTCGCGTCGAGAGTTTAGGAAAAACCCCTGGCGTCAACGGCGCTGACGGCAAGGGCATACGCACCCCCGATATGTACCGGCGCACGGCCGACCCTAACGCGGGACCGAATCTCGTCGTGGCTCAAGCGCGTTTCCCAGTGACCTCTGAAGAAGAAATGCGCGGTTTTTCCACCTTTGATACGGACGCCTATAACGATGACGTACGAAGACGCCTCGCGCAACGGTTGGGCGACTACGGGGAAGGGAAGGGCGAGTTGGGGCGCACGACGTGGTTGCAGGAATTTCAGCAAGCTTTTAACAGCCAAGCGGAGGCGCGCCGACTCGTAACGTTTGACAATATCGTGTTGGCCATCGGGGAGTACGAACGTTCCCAAGTATTCGTTGATACGCCGTGGAAAGCCTATGTTAAGGGCGACCCATCAGCGCTTACGGTCGAGGCGAAACGTGGCGCCTTATTGTTTTTTCGCGACGCTTCGTCGGGCGGCGCTGGTTGCGTGATGTGTCACAAAGGCGATTTTTTTACCGACGAAGAATTTCATGTATTGGCGGTGCCTCAATTTGGCCGAGGGACCGAAGCGGGCTTCGGCGACGAGGATCTGGGGCGCTACCACGGGTCGCTGGAGGATGAAGACATGTACGCCTTCAGAACGCCAACGCTGCTAAACGTTGGAGTCACATGGCCGTACGGCCATACGGGCGCCTACCAAACGCTGCAAGGCATGATACGGCATCATCTCAATGTCGAGAAAGCCGTGGCTGAATTCGACTACGCAAAACTGGATCCCATTATCCAAAAGCGACATGCGCGCGCCTATACCCAACGAGCCTTAGACATGTTGAAGAAGCAGCGGGCGGAGGGGAAAACGACCATCAAAGACGTTGAGTTGAACGACCAGCAGGTGGCGGATCTTGTTAGCTTCGTGCACGCGCTAACGGATCCTTGCGTTAAAAGCCGCAAATGTTTAGCGCCGTGGACGCCAGACGAGAAAGAGAGAGACCCCGATGGCCACAGGCTGGTCGCGATAGTTGAAACAAAACGGAATTAGCTAAACCGCGCAATCGCCCGCGGCTCGCCGGCCGGATTATAAATCGGAGTTACTATACGTTGTCTCGGGGCGCCGGCCGGCGTAGTCGGTCCTATTCTAACCGCCTCGGAACTACCGATTAACCCGCATATCTTACAGGGACACGCGAAGATCGCGCAGGAGATTACAAACTACATCCCTGTAGTTTCCCCTTGCGGGCCGCTTCGCGTTCAAAATCGCTCCCGGCGATTTTGTGGTTTCACAATGGATCTCACCCCTCAAGGGGGTGCCGAGGTCTGAGCGAGAGGAATACACGGGGTCTTTCCGAGTGACGACTGCATGGACGACGCGCCGCATATTTAAGCCACGTTACGGTAAGATAACCTGATGATTGGTTCGTAGATGGCTCGCTAAGCAATGATATTAAGGTCGACTAAAATTTTCATTGGGCTCTGGATAAGCGTTGTGGGCGTTACTCTGTGCGTCGGCGCGGCCCAAGCGCTTACACTGCAACCTATCGTAGAAGGCCTTGGTGCACCGGTGGCGATTAGCCATGTGGGCGACGGTCGCATGTTAGTGGTTGAGCAACAAGGCCGCATTCGCTTCGTTAAAGAAGGAAGGCTCCTCCCCAGGGCGTTTCTCGATATTACCGATAAAGTGATCGCTGGCGATGAGCTTGGTTTGTTGGGCCTCGCGTTACACCCGCAGTTTTTACAGAATGATAAACCAGGCGTCGGTTTATTTTGGGTGAACTATACGAGCAAGCAAGGGAGAACGGTCATCGCGCGCTATCGGGTCAATTCGAAGGATAGTGACGTCGCCGACCCTCACAGCGCCTTGACGCTTTTGCAAATTCCACAGCCCTACCCAAACCACAATGGGGGGCAACTCCAGTTTGGTCCGCCGGAGGGGCCGGCAGGCAAACGGTTCCTCTACATCGGCATGGGCGACGGGGGACATGGCGGTGATCCCCATGATTTCGCTCAAAACGACGCCAGCCTTCTAGGTAAATTACTGCGCATCGACCCAAGTTTAGCTTCGCTGCTAAACCCTCCGTTTTTCTCGTTGCCACAGGACAATCCCAATGCGACGTCTGGCATGCCTGGCGGCGCTATTTGGGCGAAGGGTTTGCGCAATCCGTGGCGCTTTTCGTTTGATGCGACCACCGGCGAATTATTTATTGCCGACGTGGGACAGGACCAATGGGAAGAGATCAATCGAACGCCGGCGGGACGCGCCGCATTGAACTATGGCTGGCGTATAATGGAAGGCGCTCATTGTTTCCGCCCGAAAAATAACTGTGAGCGGCGCGGTTTGGTCGTTCCGATACACGAATATCGTAACGGCGGCGCTCGCTGCGCCGTGGTGGGCGGTTATGTGTATCGCGGACGGCGGCTGCCTCAACTTGCCGGTTTCTATTTTTACGCCGACTATTGTAGTGGCGAGATTTTTAGTCTTGGGCGCCAAGGCGGCGTATGGAAAAGTGAAATATTACTAAGGGCGCCGTTTAATCCGCTGACGTTTGGGCAGGATTACGACGGCGAACTATACGTCGCTGGGAGCAACGGAGTAGTGTATAAAATCGTACCGTGAGCGTGGAAGACGAGCGGGCCGTCAAATAGTCTCGTCGCCTTCTCGTATCAATTCACTAAGCGTTCGATCCCAATACGCTTGACTCATCAAACGCTGAACGACGATTCTTAGCTTTCCTTGGCGATCGATTATGATGTTTGTTGGAAACGTCGCAACGTTGTAGACCTCCAGCACTTCGTCGTCCGCCATTAGAACGGGAAACTTGACGCCCAATGAGCGGGCGAATCGGCGTACCGTTTGCCGGGGGCCCGACGCGTAGGCGAGTCCTAAAACTACGACGTCTTGCGACGCATAGCGTTGGTGCGCTTTTTGAAAGTATTGCAGGTCAAGTTTGCATGAACCGCACCATATGGCCCAGAAATGCAGTACGACGATCTTCCCCTGAAAGTCGGAAAGGTTTATCTTGTCGCCGTAGATATCCGTTAAGCGAAACTCCGGCGCTTCGTGTTGCTGCTCTTCTTTGGCCAGCGCCGTCGCGTGGACGATCCACAGCGCGACGAGTACGCCCAGCGTTACGAAGCGTTTTGCGTTCATCGAGCGCCGTCCGTATTGGTCTTGGCCGACATCCTGTTGTTTAACCTGTCAGTGACGGAGCGCGGCGTGATATAGTACCCGACGCGGTTTTCACGATGTTCGGCGTATATCAGGTGTTTGCCGCCCGAAGACCAGACGACCGCGTGTTTTCGGCGACCGTCGTCGGTCATTTGTTTCTTCGTTCCATCGCGGGAAATTAGCGTCACGTCTTGTCCTCGTTCGCTCTCGCTAATCACCGCCAGTGTGTTTCCGTCGGGGGACCAGCCGCTGGAAGCATGATCAGGCCAGCTTACGAACTGGTCGACTATTACGACTTCGCCTCCGCCTACGGGCGCCATGCCTACCTTGCTACCCTGGCGTTGTATGAAAGAGATGGTTTTTCCGTCGCTAGAAAAGCGAGGTTGCTGGCCTGCCGTCAGAATGCGCGGCGAGGCGTTTGGGTTTGCTTCGAGCGTGTAAATGTCGCCGTTGGCCTCGTAGGTTAGCAGTGACCCATTGGGCGAAGCAGATAAATCCCATATATAGTCGTTATATTTGGCCATTTCATTTCGTTCGCCGGTTGCGACGTCTATGGAGTAGAGCCGCCCTTGTTGCGGTTTAATTCCGTGCCACGCGAGTCGACCGTTACGCGTCCAATCCGCCCAACGAAAGTCCTCGCCAGCGACATCTGTTAACTTTATTCGATCGCTGCCGTCTGGCCGCATTACCCACAGGTTGAAGTTTGGCGTATCGTAGCGCGCGCTGAATACGATCCACTGACCATCTGGCGACCATTGGGCTTTGTAGACCCAAGCATCGTCGTCGCCAGTGATGTTTACGCCCTTCCCGCCGTTGGCGTCGACGACGAAGATGTCCGATTTATCCTTCGTATAGTCGCCGCCATAATAAGCGTGATAGACAATTTTAGATCCGTCGGCGGAGAAGTTGGTGGAGCCGACATAGTCGTGTCCGCTTGTGATCTGTGTGATTGCGCCGGTGGCCCAGTCCCAGCGAAAAACCTCGCGGGAACCGAAAGGGCCGGCGGTAAAACTCACCATCTTTCCATCTTTGGAGAATGACGGGTAATCTTCGTAACCGTCCTTCGTCGACATGACGGTGGTTTCCTTGTCCGTCTTGAGATCTCGAATGAATACGCCGTTCTGCCCGTTGCGCAGGGCGGTAAACACGATATGGGAGCCTTCCGGGTGCCAACGGGCTTCCCACTCGTCTTCGGGGCTGTTGGTGACATTATAGACTTTCCCGGTCTCCGTGTTTACGGCGTACACTTCCCTATTGCCACTCTTGTTGTGGCTAAAGGAAATCCACTTGCCATCCGGAGATACCGCCGAGTCCGCGCCGCCATCTACTTCCTCGTGTACTAGCCGATACTCGACGAGCAGTGTTCCTTCGCCGGTGGCCGCGTTGGAGCCCGGTGGGAAGGTAAAGGCTCCAAGGAACACAGCCAGGATTACCAACGCGGTACGGCGAGTGGTTCGTATACTGTGCATCTCGTCCTTCAGCTCAATAGAAGATAAAAAGCATATTACGCTAGTTCTGCTGCAGAGATACGGCGCGTTACGTATATCTAGCACACCGAATTGATCGAGTGCGGGCCCAATAGTCTTTGCTACAGACTAAACCGTGGGATGGTCCAGTGCGCGCCATTATTATGGTGGCGCTTGCTCGCGTAGTGCCAATTTGAGCCACTAAAGCGATGATAGCACGTCCTTATCCGGTTGGGTGCGTCGGGATAAGACCAGATAATGACCAGAGGTTGTGTGCAAATGCCGGTCGACCATGCGGACAGCGGTTAACTCCTACAACTCGGCGCGGGGTATTAACCCCGGTATCGTATTATGTGGTGTCGCATTCGCGCTGGGATATGAACCTATTGGGATTTGGTTATATTGCAGCGAGCGTCTTCTTGGGCAGGGCTTGGGTGTTTCCGTGTTAGCTGTTCTGGTTGGTATTCCCGCGACCACTTTCGGGGCGACGATCCCCGCGTTGTTGCGAGGACAAAAACACATCGCCAAAGTGTCAGGGCGGCTAGTGTTTATTTCGTCGGCCGGGTACGCCGCGGGTTTTTTGCTTATGCCGTTGGCCGTGCATCATTATTTCGACTACGGCCAACAATTGATAGTTGTCGCGTTGGTCAGTGCGGCGGCCCTACTGGTCTATAGTAAGGCCAATGTTAAACATATTTCCAGCGCCCTGGCGCTGATGGCTGGCGTGACCGCAGTATACGCCTACGCGTGGCAAGAACAGTGGCTCTATCTAGGTCATACCTCGTTCCAT
This sequence comes from uncultured Chromatiaceae bacterium, assembly GCA_945787615.1. Classification (GTDB taxonomy): domain Bacteria; phylum Pseudomonadota; class Gammaproteobacteria; order JAADHS01; family JAADHS01; genus CALZJI01. Next base: position 54,956 of record CALZJI010000002.1, read on the forward strand.
GGGCCTCAACAATTTGAAGCGGCGAGAGCCAAATTTTTAAATCTGTCGTCTAGATGGTTAGACACAAACTGAACTGCGAAGTTTGCCACCAATAGGGCGTTAAGCGCAACGGCACTTTCGCCTTAACTCCGCTTGGAGTGTCTCCCCAAACACTGGGCGAAATGTGAAGCTCGGCTAAAACACCCCCGTGGCGAAGCCGATTCGAATCAGCTCCGCCAAGGACCGTACTTGCATTTTCTCCATTATGCGTCGGCGATGAACTTCAACGGTTCGACAGCTTATGCCAAGTTGCGTGGCAACCGTCTTGTTTGGCGGGCCCGATAGGATATAGTTCATCACTTCACGTTCCCTCGGTGTTAGCAATGACAGCCGCGAAGTCAGTTTGGTCTTATTTTCCGTTTTCTGTTGTGCTACCTTTCCCTGGGTAAGCGCTTGTTGGATTCGATCGAGCAATATTTGATCGTCAAACGGCTTTTCTATGAAATCGAACGCGCCGTTTCTAACCGCTTTGACCGCCATAGGAACGTCTCCATGCCCTGTTATCATAATAACGGCTGTTGGGACGTTTTCCGCAACCAATTTTTCCTGCAGCACTATCCCGCTCATGCCCCGCAGGCGGACATCCAAAACGATACAGTCATCACCGCGTGGGCATGCACTATCAAAAAACGCCTGTGCGTTTTCAAATTGTTTCGTTTTCAAACCAACGGACGAACACAACCAATCTAAAGCGCCGCGTAGTGCGGCGTCATCGTCAATAACGAACACGGTTTGGTCAGTATCCACGGCCCTACCCAATGTGTAAGTTGGTTTTGCGAGGCTATCGCGGTGTCGTCAGCTCGATTATATCTAAGCTTTGCGTATCGCGTAATTGTCGCATCGCTGCGACAATGAATTATGGCTGTGTGTCTTATTTCCATCAGCATAGTTTGGGCCTTCTCGATAGGCGTACGGTGCAGAGTCCGTTGCGAATCGTAGCGGTGTCGGTTAACGCGCCCGCAGCGTTCCCTGAAACTACCTGGGCTGGATATCGTCGCTTGCGATCTTACCTCTCCATTCTTCTCGCCGAGAACCCCGTGCCAGGCTTGCAACGTGTAGGTGCCAGGTACGTTGTCCTTGACGATTCGATCAATGTTTGCCAATTTAGTAATGCCCCTGTCGTGAATCTGTGTCCAATTGTAATCCTGTGACAGAAGAAAACGCTGACCGGCGAGCGCTTACCGTTCGTTTAGGCTGAAACAGTAGTCCGTGTACCTTTTCCTATTTTAGACAGTATTGCATTCGAGAGGTGCTAGCTCAAAGAACATGGCCGATTTCCCCGGAAAACTTGGGTGTTAGGGGGCGATTGTTTATCGTGTTAAACCGTAGGGATTACACCTGTAGGCGATGAGTAAAAATACGTGCATTGTATATGCGAGACTGTGAGTACAATTGGATCGAGCTTGCTCGCGATACGCCTCTTTTAGAAGCCGTTTACCTTTTGTGTCGCGAGCAAGCCCGCTTCATTGTTATTGACTCCTCGCACCAGCCCGCTCCCGAAGGGATAGGGGGGTAAATAATGGGACAGCAGCGAAATAAAGTGCTAATTTAACCATGTGGGTTCTAGGTTAATCATCGGGAGCGAGTAATGAAAAAAATGGGGAGAGGGTTTAACGGTTTTGTTGGCATCGCGTTGGTTTGTGGATTGTTGGGTCAGGTTGCGATAGGTGATGTTGCTCGAGCAGAAACGCCGAGTGAGTGGCAACTTAAATTCGACTATGAAGAATTTTTTGCTCGTGGGGATGAACCACGGCATAAGCTTGAATTTGCCTTTGACACGACAGGTCACTATGAGGCTGATCTCGTGGCCTTCAATCAAAACGACGAGATGGCTTCCCATGCCGAGCAGGCAGGTCAGTTGACACAAGAGCAATTAGACAATATCGCGAACTGGATCACGGAGCTTGGGTTAACCTCCGTGACCAATGAGCAACTGGATATTGGTTATGGCCTCAGCCTGGTGCCGGGGTGGCAGGGCGCCATCTCAGTAACGCAAAGCGATACCCAATCGGTGACCCAATTCACCTCTTTAAGGCCGGCGACGCACCCGGAACGTAGCGTTAGGATGAACCGCCTAGTTACGTTTGTGTTCGATCTAAAGCGTTTGGCTTTGCATGAACTGAACGCGGACAAGCCGGCGGCTGAGCAGTGAATGTTGAGCCTGTTATCGGGGGTAGGCCCTCATGATATACGCTCTTCAAATAGTGTCGCGATCGAGTTTCCGCCGACCGTACATGTCTCGCGACGGAGAGCCGGAGCGTGCGTCGCCGCTGTAAACGTGCAGTTTGTCGGATTCATTCACCGCTATTTATCGGTACGGAGCGTCTCTAAAGACGTTGGC
>CALZJI010000003.1 GCA_945787615.1 uncultured Chromatiaceae bacterium
CGAGGTGCGGCAGCCTGAGTCCTAGCATAATAGTCGGTCTCTTGCATCGTTTCGCGCTGTTACCTCAACCGTAGGGCAATCTAACATCGCACTGACGAGCAGGCCGCCGTAAAGCGAGCTCGCGGGCTCCTACGAACCAGGTGTTTGGCGGCCGGTACGATAGAGAAACAGAACAGCTTCGCGGGAGCGACTGGGGCAAAAAACCATTGTTCCAACCACGCCCGTCCGAACTTCCTTGCAATCCTAAAATAAAGTATTACATTTCTTTATATTAACCTCTCTGGACTAGACAACGGAATATCTGCTAAAACACGCTCGCGGTCGTGCTCTCGGGCACGGAAACGAGCCCACGGAACGATTGCAGCAACATGGTTCAACATTAATTGCCTATATCAGTAAAGTAAATGGTTAGATTGTGATGGATTTAATCACAAGCCAACTATCGCAACCGATCGTAAATCACAATCATGACGTTTGGAATCGATCAATGCGTGCTACGGTTAACGCGGGGTGGGCTGAGGCCACGCCACGGCGAGAATTGTACGCAGTTTAGGCGACATAGGGTAGGATTGGATGGATCGATTGCGTTAGGCTCTGTGACGAGTAGAAATGCACCTATCACACGCAAGCTCGTTCGAACATTACCTGTGATGTTGCCGGCACCGTGTTCTTATTAGTCATGTCGGTGTGAATGCATGGTCAGATCCTACAAGGTCTTGCTGCTGTTGTTACTCATGTCCATCGTTCTAGTTGGAGGTTTTTCGTGGGTGGTAGAGCAAAACATTACCCGTGAAGCGAAGGCCGAAGTGGGGGAATCACTTCGCACAGTATTGAATACGACCCACCAGGCTGTAAAATCCTGGTTTAAGGAACACAAGAGCGCGGCAACGATCTGGGCAAATACAGCGGAAATCCGCATCGCGGCAGAACACTTATTGGCCACGTTTCATAAGCAAGCAGACTTGCACAACTCGCCCGCTCAGGCAAGACTGCGCACCTGGTTTAAACCGCTGCAAGAAGCGACCGGCTATCAAGGTTATTTCATTATTGGACCTGGTAATGTCAATCTTGCCTCCAGCCGAGACCAAAACATCGGAGCCATAAATTTGCTCATTTCCCAGGGTGAATTTCTCGCCGCGCTATGGGCTGGCCACAATGCTGTCAGCGTGCCAGAGAAATCGGATGTGCCATTACCCGATACCCAGGGGCGGTTGCGCGAGGGAGCGCCGACGATGTTTGTTGGGGCGCCTATCTTGAATGACACCGGCGAAGTCATCGCCATTTTCACGTTTCGCCTCAATCCTAATGAAGACTTCACCGCCATTTTACAACGAGGCCGGTTAGGCAAAACGGGGGAAACCTATGCCTTCGATCGAAGGGGGCGATTAATTAGCAACAGTCGGTTCGACGAGCAACTGCGAGAAATCGGCCTTATTTCATCTAATCAGCAGGGAATACTGAACATCGCGTTACGCGACCCCGGTGTTGAGCTCGCGCAGGGTCAGGGCAGCGAGGTAACACGCCACGACCGCCCTTTTACGCGGATGGCCGCATCCGCCACTGCGGGTGAATCGGGTGCTGACTTGCGTGGTTATCGGGATTATCGGGGTGTACGCGTCGTTGGCGCCTGGTTATGGGATCCTGAGCTGAGCTTTGGTATTACAACAGAAGTTGACGAAAGTGAGGCCTTCCGGACAGTACGTGCTACCGAGAAAACGATAGCGACCCTGTCTGTACTTGTTATTCTGCTACTGGCTGGGCTCGCTTTATTATACGTTGTTTACGGCCAACGGAAGGAGGCTGAAAAGGCGCTACGCAGGGCCCGTGACGCGCTAGAGATGCGTGTTAAGGAACGGACGCAGGAGCTGGAAGATAACAATGCCCGTTTGGTAAAGGAAGTCCGCGAGCGCAACCAAGCGGAAGAAGCCTTACGCCAGCAGATCGCGCGAAACCAAGCAATCTTAGAAACGACCATGGACGGATATATCTTGGCGGACAAAACTGGCGAACTAATTGATGTTAACCCTGCTTATTGCGAATCCGTGGGATATAGCCGCGACGAACTGCTCTCAATGAATATTCAAGACGTGGAAGCTTCGCTAACATTGCAGGATATTAAAGAAAAAATCGGTCAAATGATAGCGCATGAGGCCGCTCGGTTCGAAACTTGCCACCGTCATAAAGATGGCCGGCTAGTGGACTTAGAAGTGAGTGTTACTATAATGCAATTGGCCAACAAACCATTGGTGGCGGCCTTCGCCCGCGACATCACTGACCGCAAACGTGCGGAGGAACAGGCGAGGCAACATCAGGCAGAACTCGCCCATATGGCGCGACTAAATACTATGGGTGAAATGGCGACGGGTATTGCGCACGAACTAAACCAGCCCCTAACAGCGGTTAACAGCTATGCGGATACGGCGTTGAGAATAGTTCAAGGAGGTGCTACGCAGCAGGACAAACTGGCGGAATTGCTCGAGAACGTCCGTCGCCAGGCTCTGCGAGCAAGCGAAATACTTCGTGGTATTAGGCATTTCGTTAGCACGCGAAAACCCCAGACGTCGGATGTCAATCTCAACGATTTGGTTAAGAATGTTGTGCAATTTACTGCGGTTGACGCCCGACAACAGCAGGTTCAGGTGCAATTGCAGCTAGAAAAAAGCCTGCCATTGATTTCAGCCGATAGCATTCAAATCGAACAAGTCTTATTGAATCTTATTCGAAACAGCATCGAAGCAACGACGGGAGGGGGTAAAAAGGCGCGAGAGCTCGTTGTCAGTACGAAATTGACGAATAAGAGGTGGGTAACAGCCGATATTGCCGATAACGGGCCGGGTATGGAAGCAAAGGCGCTAAAGCATGTATTCGAACCTTTTGTCAGCACCAAGGGAGAAGAGGGCATGGGTATGGGGCTGGCCATTAGCCGTTCCATTATCGAAGCCCATGGCGGGCGGCTGTGGGCGGAGTCTGAACTCGGATCGGGTTGCCAATTTTTCTTTTCCTTACCAACAACCACGACGTGAATGAGGTGGCAGTGTGGATTCGACCGTATTTGTAGTAGACGATGATCAAGCCGTACGCGACGCCATTACGTTCCTGCTAGAATGGGAAAATTTAGCGGTAGAAAGCCATGGATCGGCCGAAGCATTCCTTCAGGCTTACGATCCAGAGCGGCCGGGTTGCCTGGTGTTGGATATCAACATGCCCGGTATGAGCGGATTGGAACTGCAGGAAGTTCTCCACGACAAACACATCAGGATTCCTATTATTTTCATCACAGCCCACGGCGATGTGTCGATGTCCGTGCGGGCGCTTAAAGCGGGCGCTGTCGACTTTATCGAAAAGCCCTTCGATAACGAAATCTTGTTAGACCGAGTTCAGGAAGCCATTGCATGGGATCTTCGAATCCGCGATGAGGAGGCTAAACGGATTGCCGATGCGACTCGGATCTACGCGGAAAGTATCGTGGAGACCGTGCGCGAACCTCTGCTCGTACTCGATGAGGATCTATGCATTGTCTCGGCCAACCGATCCTTTTACGACACCTTTCAGATCCGCGGAGAACAAGCTGATAAAGAACTGTACAGCGAGTTTAGACAACATCTTTGGGAGGTTCCTACGTTGCACGAGCGGATGGCAACAATAATACGGGACCGTGTCGAGTTACGGGGCTTTGAGATCACCTATGAGTTTCCGCGTATCGGGCGCAGAACCATGCTACTTAATGCGCAGCGGTTACGCCAGCGTGGTGACCAACCCGACAGAGTTCTCCTTGCCATGGAAGACATCACGGAGCGTAAGCGGGCGGAGGAAGGACTGCAATCGACAACACGCGCAATAGCGGAATTATACGCTATTGTATCGGCAGTGACTCAGCCCTTTGATGAGCGTGTTCGCGCCCTGCTGGAACTCGGCCGCCGCTACTTTGGCCTAAACACTGGAATCCTCGCTCGCGTAATCGAAGAACGCTATGAAGTCATTGAGGTCGTCTCCGAAGATACTAAGATAGAAAAAGGCGCCGTGTTTCCGCTCGGCGAAACCTATTGTAAGAACACGTTGCAGGCAGCGGGGCCCATCGGCTTTGAAAATGCCGCTAAATCGAAATGGGCGTCGCATCCTGTATACAATCAGTGCCAGCTTAACGCCTATATCGGGGTGCCTATCCTCGTCCAGGGGAGCGTGTATGGGACCTTAAATTTCTCCAGTGCCGTGCCCCGTCAAGAGAAGTTCACACAAGCCGATAACGATTTCCTGCAATTAATGGCCACCTGGATTAGTGAGGAACTGGAACGGAAACGCTCAGAGGGCCGCTCGCGAGCCTTTCTGGAATCGGCTCCGGATGCAATGGTTGTGGTGAACAGGCACGGAAAAATAACCCTCGTTAACGAACAGACAGAAGCGCTGTTTGGCTACCGGCGCGAAGAGTTAATCGGTCAAGAACTTGAATGCCTGGTGCCGGAGCGTTTCCGAAACGCACATTACCGACAGCGGGATGGCTACACTCGGCATCCAAAATTGCGTGCTATGGACATCGGTCTGGAGCTATTCGGAAGGCGCAAGGATGGCACGGAGATCCCCGTTGATATCAGTTTAAGCCACTACGAAAGCGATGAGGGACGTTATGTCGTAAGCGCTATTCGCGACATCACTGAGCGAAAGCAAGCCGATGAAGCGTTGTTCCAAGAAAAAGAGCGCGCGCAGGTTACGCTTCATTCCATCGGTGATGCGGTTATCACCACTGATTCCACTGGTCGCGTTGAGTATTTAAATCCAATAGCGGAGCAATTAACGGGCTGGACAGTGACCGAAGCGTGCGGCCAGCCGATCAGCACGGTGTTTAGCACCATCGATGAGCGGAGTCGCACGCCAACGACCGATCCTGTCTCGCGGTGCTTGGAGCAAGGACGAACCGTGGCGCTAGAGGGGCACGCCGTGCTGGTCGGCCGCCATGGGCAAGAGTACGGTATCGAGGATACGGCGGCCCCTATTCGGAATCGCAAGGGTGCCATCTTAGGAACGGTAATGGTGTTCAGAGACGTGACGGAACAACGGCGGGTGGCGCGGGAATTGGCTCATCGGGCCATACACGATCCGTTGACCGGGCTGGTGAACCGGCGCGAGTTCGAAAAACGTCTGGATAACGCCATTGCAGGCAATAAAGCGCATAGGGCGCCTCATGCGTTATGCTATCTCGACCTTGATCAATTCAAGATCGTCAATGATACCGCGGGGCACGCTGCCGGGGACGAGTTACTTAGGCAGGTTACCGCGGCGTTTACCGATAAACTGCGTGATAGAGATACCCTCGCCCGGCTTGGCGGCGATGAGTTCGGGCTGCTATTAAATAATTGCCCCCTGGATAAGGCATTAGAAATCGCTGAGACCCTGGTGTCCGAAATTCGTCATTTCCGGTTTGTGTGGGAAGGGCGGCCGTTCCAGATCGGCACCAGCATAGGACTAGTGCCCATTATCGCGGAAGTTGAGAGCGCCGAAGCGCTGTTAAACCAGGCCGACATAGCGTGTTACACGGCCAAGCGACTGGGCCGTAATCGTGTCCATATTTATCGAACAGAGGATACCAAGCCTGCGCAGCGGCCAAGCGAGATGGTTCGTGCGGCAGATCTCTCGCGGGCCCTGGACGAGGATCGGTTTATCCTTTATGGTCAGCCGATCGTTTCTCTCTTGCCCGGTCGCGACGAGGTTGTTCGTTACGAGCTGCTGGTCAGGTTGCTTGACGACAACGGTGAAATCGTCTTGCCGGGAGCATTTATTCCCGCCGCGGAGCGGCACGGTATGATGAGCGCTGTCGATCGCTGGGTCATTGAGCACGCGTGTGGTCATTTCATTGACGTGGTTGAGACGTTACCTAATACGGAGATTGCAATTAACCTCTCGGGGATTTCCCTCGGTGAAGAGTCGTTTCTCGCGTTCGTGCGTAAGCAGCTCACTGAGTCGGTGGTGCGCCCTGACCAGATTTGTTTTGAAATCACCGAACTTTCGGCGATCCAGAACTTCACTCAAGCACATCGTTTTATCAATGAATTGAAAAAGGAAGGATGCCGCTTCGCGTTAGACGACTTTGGCGGTGGCTTATCCTCGTTCCAGTATCTAAAAAAGTTGCCTGTGGACTATCTGAAGATTGAAGGCAGCTTCGTCCGCTCGATACTGGAGAGCCCGCTCGATCACGCCATGGTTGACGCAATTAGTCGAATCGCACATAGCTTAGGTATTCAAATCATCGCTAAAGACGCGGAGAGCGACGCCGTTATTACCAAGCTAAGAGAACTCGGCGTCGACTATGCGCAAGGTTATGCGCTGTGTTCACCGGCTCCGTTGGAACAATTGGCGGCCTAGGCCGTCGTGAAAACTAGAAGGATTCGTAATCATCCTGCATTTTTATGCTGTACCACGGAATCAGTACGACGCACACTTTCTCGCGGAAGCCTATGTGCGGAGGGTAAAAAGTGACTGAGACTATGCATTGGGAACTGTTGCTGCTGCGCCACGCAACCGCAGTATCTTCATTTGACGTCGCTTCAGACTATAAGAGAGCATTAACGGCTCATGGTGAAATTGAAGCCGAATCCATAGCGCGTTGGGTGTATGCGGAACAGGTTGCTCCAGATAAAGTAATAAGTTCTCCAGCGCAGCGAGCTAAACAAACGACCGAGCTTCTCTGCGCGGAACTCGGTTTCCCCACACGCCACGTACAATGGGTAGATGGTATCTACGAGGCGAGTTGCGAAGATCTAGTGAAGATACTTACCACGTGTGATGCTGAGATTAGCCCAATTCTTTTGGTCGGCCATAACCCGGGATTAGAGCAGCTAGTGGACTATCTCTTAGGCAGCGATTGCTATGGCCGCGTTCGATTGGCGCCGGCGACCTTGGCTCACCTCTCGTTGACCGTCCAATGGCCGTATCTTAGCGCGGGCGTTGCAGACCTACGCCGCGTCGTTCGCGCGGATAGACTTGGCCGCGCGACGCGTTGAAGCGCGCTTCAACGCGTTTTCGTCATGCATATTTAGCCGCTGTTGGAGCGAGGCCGTGTCCCGCGACGGACGGTAGTGGGTGATACAGCGCAATCGCACGCGGCAGGTCGGCTTCGGTATCCCGAGCCGTTGCCCCCGCCCGCATTGGTACATTCCTATACCTGGTGTTGTAGGTCATTGTTTTTTATATTATTATCGTGTAACCGTTAATCGCGTTAGGTGAAACGGCGATAGCGTGTTTTTATACATAGCTTCTATAGGCATATAATATAGACGACAAGGCGGGATCTGCTGAAAAATGCGGGGGCTAGAACGATGCGTCGTGGCCAGCACGGCCGTCGCCAGTTGCAAATTGGTTTACAATACGGGCTCTTACCGTAATCGAGTGGTAGGTTAGGACATCGTCACGTAGCTTGCGCGACGTGCTCTACATACTCGATTTGGCGAAGGCCTGTTCGTGTAGGGGCTCGCGAAAAAATAACTTCGTATTTTTCGCGCCCAGATTTGGGTCAGTTTAGGACAATCCGATTGAGCAAAACCGCAGGACTAGCCCGGCTAATTCGAGGATTTTGCGATTGAGGATTGTTCAAAGATGGGATGCGAAAATCGTAAGTTGTTTTTTCGCGAGCCCCAGGTCAAGGTGCGCGTAGCGTCCCTTGACGAATCGTGGGTTTGAGTCTGTTACGTAGCTGATGCAACGTGACAGGCGCAGTCTATTCGGCTAACACCCAGAATACCAACGTTGGAAGGGGAAATAACGTGTCGCGAAAAAACCAAAGAACAAGATCAAAGTTGATCTTACCTATTACGGCGCTTGGCGCGTCGATCCTGTTTGCGGCATGCGCGACGCTAAATCAGCACGCGTTCGAACAAATTACCAAAGCGAGCGTGGCGATTACGGACGCGCGTGCAGCAGGTGCGGAAACCTATGCGCCAGAGACCTTGGCTTCGGCGAAAGGTTATTTGGAGGAAGCAAAACAGAAGTTCGATATAAACCGGTTAGACGAAGCAAAGCGCCTGGCTGAAAAAGCTGAACTCGAAGCGCGGTTAGCGGTCGCCGAAGCCGATGCGCAGTTTAGCAAGGAATCGCTGGCGGCTTTACAACAGGAAATCGAAGCGCTGAGGCAATAGTAGAGCAAGACTTCAAATCAATGTATCCGATCGTACGACGGGGTAGGGGCTACATATTATGAAATTTAGAAAATACGGTTGCGCAAAACGAGGTTTGTCGTTGGGCTTGTTGATCGCCGGTATTCCATGGTTGAGCGCGTGTTCCGTGTCAACGAATTACGCTGCATTGGAACGCGCAGAAGAATCGTATCTCGCGGCGCGTGACAATCCGGCCATCGATAGTGATCTTGACGCTTCGGCTGTTCTGGATAGCGCAGAGATTGATGTGGTCAATGCAAATAACACGCGTAAACAGGCCACACTCTTTGGCGAACGTGAAGACCCAGACCAAGTCGACCACCATGCGTATATAATCGAGCGAAAAGTAAGTATTGCTCGCGCTGTTGCTGCGAAGAACGCGGCGGACCAACAGATCGCGCAACTCTCGGTTGAACGTGATCAACTCATGGTGGCGGCGCGCGAACGCGAGGCGCGCGATCGGGAGAACGCAGAACGTGAAGCAGCGGTGCTGATCGTACAAAGGGCGCAGGAGGAAGAGGCGCTGGCGCAGATCCCGCACGCTGATGTAGCGCGAATCGAAGACGGTCTTCTTGTTAGCTTGAAGGGAATGTCGTTTCCCCTCGAGGAAGCCACGCTAACCGAGGAGATGAAAGAGAATCTCGAACCTCTTGCGACGTTTTTACAGGAACATCCCGACCGAAAACTAACGATCGAGGGCCACACGGACGATACGGGTCCAGTACCGTTTAACGATACGTTATCTGAACACCGAGCAATAGCCGTAAAGACCTTTCTTATCGACCAAGGAATTTCGCCCCAGCGATTGACCAGTCGGGGGCGCGGCCAGTCTAGCCCGCTGGCGCCCAATGATTCCGACGAAGGTCGCGAACAGAATAGACGCTTCGAAATTGTGATCCAAACCGCGGCAGAATAGGGCAGGGATTCTTAGATGAGTGGAAGAAACCAATACACGTCATGAATGTAGTTTATCTCGCCTGGCTGAGTCGTTTGCAAGGACGTAGGTAACGCGCGAGAGCACGGCTGCACGGACGACGCACATGGATGTGCTAGTGTCACGAGAGGGTACGAGTGCATGGATGCACGAGTTAGAGCAACGCAGGGAGCGGTTGCCGAGGAGCCCGAAGTGACCGCAGGAGGTAGAATTGCGTCGGGAACAGCAATCGAGGGACGCGGTAGCGTTGCCTACACGGACGTAGGTAATGAGCGATAGCACGACTGCACGGATGCAGGAGGTAGAATTGCGTCGGGAACAGCAATCGAGGGATGCGGTAGCGTTGCAAAGAATTGAAAATTTTTTGCTTTCCGCGTCTATGCGCCTTGCCAAACACGGGCTTCGACGCCCAGAATGTAAATTGACCAGGGTGGCGCCGCGTAGCCGGTGTCGTGACGGTCAAGAGCATGTGGCCCCTCGCCCCGAGCCCATGGTAGGGACAGTGTCGCAACTCGCCCGCATTTCTCGCCAGGACGGGCGATGATCGCGCAGGAATTTACAAACTACGTCCCTGTAGTTTGCCCTAACGGGCCGCTATGCGTTCAAAATCGCTCCTGGCGATTTTGTGTTTTCACAAGAACTTTAACCCCTCAAGGGGGTACCGAGGTCTGGCCGAGCGAAAATTTCGAGCCACTCAGTGGCAATCATTCAAATGATGACAGGGAGAAATGTATGGTACGCACTCTCGTAAGTAAGTTATTAATCCCTATAGTAATTCTTGGTATGCTGACGGCGTGTTCAAGCAAAACCATGGTCGAAAGCGACTTAGGCATAAAAGGTGCTCCGGACTGGGTCAATGAAGGAACGCAGGTGTTAAAGGATAAAGACGGGCGACTTTTTCACGGCGTCGGGTTCGCGAGTCCGATGGGTGACGAGTCGCTGCAGTTAGCGAGTGCGGACAACCGCGCCAGAGCGGAAGTTGCGCGTGTCTTGTCGTCTTATATGGACGTGGTGTTCACCGATTATACGGCGAGCGCGTCGGGCGGAGACGAGATGCTTACCGAGCAAGATGTGTCTCGGCATATTGAAAACGCGACCAAAGTGAATCTAACGGGTGCGCGAATAATTGCACATTGGCGACATCCGAAAAACAACGTTGTGTATTCTCTCGCAGAATTGGATATGAAGCACGTGAAGTCGACGCTTCAACAAGTGAGTAATATGAACGATCAAGTTCGTCAGTATATTCATCATCACGCAGATAACGTTTTTGATCGTGTTGTGAAGGAGAACCGTTGATGACTTCCTATCGAACATCTTTTATTTTTCTGATTCCTCTATTGGTTGCATCGGGTTTGAGCGGTTGTGGAACTACCGTCGAGCGATTGGAGGTAGACGAAGTCAGGGATCTGAGTGGCGAATGGAACGACACTGATTCGCGCTTGGTTTCGGAAGAGATGATCGACGATGTGTTATCGCGGGCGTGGTTACGGGAGTCGCGCGCGAGTCGCGGCCAGCGCCCCGCTGTGATCGTAGGGGAGGTCCGTAACCTCAGTCATGAACATATCAATACAAATACGTTCGTGGCGGATATGGAGCGCGCGCTGATAAACTCTGGAGAAGTTGAGTTTGTCGCATCGAGCGTAGAAAGACAGGAAATCAGAGAGGAGCGGGCGGACCAGGAGCTACATGCACGAGAGGATACACGAAAAGAAATGGGTCAGGAACTCGGTGCGGATTTCATGCTTAAAGGCACCATTAACACAATCGTCGATCAATCGGGCAAACAGGCGATTAAATACTACCAAGTCGACTTGACCCTCATAAGTTTAGCCGATAATCGTAAAGTCTGGGTCGGGCAAAAGAAAGTAAAGAAGTTGGTTAAAAGAGGCGCCTTGCGCTTATAGATTGTTTGGATAGTACGCAAGTGCGCCCATGACTGATCGAGTAGGCGTGCCCCTACCACTAAGGGCTCGCGTTAGGAGTACTTCACATTTTTTGACGTCGATCCATCTCGCCTGGTTGCGTCGCCTTCAGGGATGTAAGTAATGAGCGAGAGCACGCCTATAGGGACGACGCACATGGATGTGCTAGTGTCGCGAGAGGGCAGGAGCCCGAAGAGACCGACGCACATGGATGTGCTAGTGTCGCGAGAGGGCACGAGTGCATGGATGCACGAGTTAGAGCAACGCAGGGAGCGGTTGCCGAGGAGCCCGAAGAGACCGACGCACATGGATGTGCTAGTGTCGCGAGAGGGCACGAGTGCATGGATGCACGAGTTAGAGCAACGCAAGGAGCGGTTGCCGAGGAGCCCGAAGCGACCGCAGGAGATAGAGCAACGCAAGGAGCAGTTGCCGAAGAGAATTCTTCGTGGAAAGACCTCGGTACCCCTTTGTGGGGTGAAAACCAAGCGAAAGCGACCGGATCTGGTGAGAAATGCGGGCTAGCGGTGTGAACGATTTGAAGAAACGGCCGTGGTCCCCAAGAAAGGCACTCATTCTCGACGTCTCCTTTATCGCGGCAATCGTAGTGGCCATAAGCGGGTGCGCAACATATAGCGGCTCTTTCGGCGACATTGAGGCGTATTTGATTCAAGACCAACCGCAACAAGCGTTGGCCGAACTCGAACAACGGCGACGATTTAGTCGCGATGAGGTGCTGTATCTCTTAAATAGAGCGATGTTGCTTCGGATGGATGGGGCATATGGGGACAGTAACGAGGCTTTAGAGGGTGCCAAAAAACTGATTGAGAAGCGGGAAGCGTTTAGTATAACAGAACAAACGACGTCACTGGTCGTCAACGAGGCCCTGCGCAGTTTTATAGGCGAGGACTTTGAGCGCGCACTGATTCATCTTTATGCCGCACTCAACTATTTGCAGTTGGGCCAACCCTTTGAGGCTCGCGTTGAAGCGTTGCAGGTTGATGTATTGTTACGTCGTCTAGAGGATAAGAACAGCAAGAATCCTCGCGTCTATACGGAAGATGCATTGTGTCGATATATCTCGGCGATGATCTTCGAGGAACTCGGCGAATGGAGCGACGCCATGATCGCATACCGTAAAGCGTACGAGGCGTATACGAAATACGCGAAATCCTACGGCACGGGAATTCCAATTTTTTTACATGCGGATTTATTGCGCTTGTCGAGCCGGCAAGGTTTACGCGAAGAGTTTAAACGCTACGAACAAGAGTTTCCCGAAACGGTATGGTTAAGCGTAGAGGAGCTGCAAAACGTTGGCGAGTTAGTTTTTATCTTGCACGGCGGTTTAGCCCCTATTAAGCGCAGTCACGAAACTCGCGTGATTGACCCCGGGTCGGGTCGTTTGATCAGCATCGCGTTACCGTCCTACGAGGTTCGACCCAACCCGATCGCACGCGTTAGAGTCACGGTGGCGGGTCGATCGGAGAATGCCGTGGTTGTCGAAGACGTCAGCGCCATCGCGCGGCAAACGCTGGAGGTTGCAATGCCCGCAATCACGGCGCGGGCGATTGGACGCACGGTAATTAAAGATCAACTCGCGAGACGAGCGGCAAAAGAAAACGGCGCGCTATCAGGATTTATCGTAAACCTTGCAGGCGCGCTAACGGAAGTCGCAGATACGAGAAGCTGGGTGACGCTTCCCAGTAACATCTACATGGCGAGAATTCCCTTACAGCCAGGCGATTACACAGTGAGAGTCGACGTCATTGACGTCCGCGGTCATCGGTTGAAGCAATTCGAATTCGAGAACGTAAATATCAATAGACGCCAAAAAACTTATGTCGAGAAACATTGGTTGAGTCCGGCTGTCTAGGATGAAGGGGCATAGCAATGAAAAACTTATTTACTACCTTAGTGATCGTTTTAGCACTTGGACTCTTGGGTTGCGCGACATCTTCGAAAAAAGACGCTGACCAACCCGATTGGGTGACTGGGCAGAGTTCGAAATACGAGCGGCAACGCTACCTCGTTGGGCGTGGGCAGGGGGGCGATTTGGACATGGCTAAGGATCGTGCTCGTGCGGATCTGGCGAAGAATTTCGATGTCCAAGTGACGGAACGCACGGAGGACATTCAGCAGTTCGAAGCGACAAAAGACGGCGAAGCCGCCACATCACGGTTAGAAGAATCCGCATCGCGCAAGCTCACAACCCACACCGACCAGCTATTACAGGGGGCCGAGATAGCGGAATTGTGGCAGGACCCTGAGACGAAAACGTTCTATGCGCTTGCCGTTCTATCGCGGACGAAAGCCAGTCGCGGTTTGCGTAAGGAAATACAAGGGTTGGACGAAGCCACGCGCCATTCGGTACGTAGCGCGCAAGCTAGCGATGATCCCTTGGTGAAGGTCGCTTTTGCCTCCCGAGCACTCGCTACACAAACAGAACGAGAACGTTTAGAGAAAACGTTACGGGTTGTCGACCGGCTAGGTCACGGCGTTCCATCCGATCAGAATGCCGCCTCGCTACGGGTCGACCGGGACGAGTTGTTGCAGCGGATTCAGATTGTCGCGCGTGGCAGCGAAAGAGGTTACGATCACACCGAAGACCTCGTGGGAAGTGCGCTTGTCTCAGCGGGGTTCGCCGGGGGAGATGATAACGAACCTGATTACGAGCTCAAGGGCCTATTGCTGTTCGATGAACCGCGTATACGCGAAGGGGTACATTGGGTGGTCGGCACGTTAGAGATAACGTTGTTGTCGGCCAAATCACAACAGGCACGCGGTACGAAGCGGTGGGAGCTTAAAGCAGGCAGTAGCGTTGGGCCGAGTGTTGCGCAACGGCGCGCTATAGAGAAGGCGCAGGCGGTCCTTAATGCGCAGCTCCGCTCGACGATCTTAGGTTTCGCTGGCGAGTAACGGGGCGCTAAGGCTCAGTAGTTGGTGTGATATGTACACAAAATAACCCGGCGTTTCTTACCAGTTATTCGACAACGGGTCTGTATCAGGCTATCATAATAATTGGTCGCATCAGTAAAGAGTGTATCGCGGCTATAAGGCCAATATTTGTAAGGATGTTTTTCGGTTTCTTGTTGGACCTTTTCGCAGTACAACAGCGAGCCGCTATGGTCGTTAAATTTACCGACTTAAGAATCGGGTATCGTGAAATACCTATATCGAAGCGCGTTCCGAAGTTACGAGAGATGTTGACAAGTAAAGCCGAGATTAGTTATCGTTTCTTGCGATGAAACTAGGTATCACTGTAGTTAGTTTGATTTTTTCGCTTCTCATCGGTCCCGTGTGGGCCGGGGTCGTCGACGTTTCAGCGTTGACGATGGATGCGGCGAAACGGTTTACTCAAGCCAGTCAAGCGATTCACAAGGACTGGCACAGTGCCGACACTCACTTCGTAAAAGTTTGTCATGAGGAAGGCAGTGGATCGTGTGGCGATCAGATCACGATGTCCTTGGTTGCTTTGATTGATAACGTTTACCCCCCACCAAAAATTTCTTTCCGTTCTACCCCTATCGAAAACACTGAGAATTTTTATTCAAGTCTCTCAAGTCCGCCCCTCGGGCATCCACCTAAATCGTAATCCGTAAATTATAGCCTAATACGGCGCGTTTATTGTTGGATAACCAATTATAAACGCGTTCGCTGTACGATCGGCTGCGTGATGCAGCAGAAATTTACTAGCAGTAAGAACGAGAATCGAGGTGACATACGAAGCGGGCACAATGTGATTGCCGACAGCTCGTGAATAGCCTGAGAGGAGTTTCGGCAAAGTACAAAGTACAACCCGGCAAACAAATAACAAAAGAGTTAATTTAGCGGCTCTACGGGGAGGGAGATCAGCAGTGCGTTATTGGCTGCTGTTACTACGGTTGCCCGGCACCACGCGCCCGCGTGGCAGCCGGGCCTTTTTTTCAAGACTCCGGTTATGATGGCGCGGGATATAGAATTGAAAGTGTTTTGTCTCGGTCGACGCGTAAGGTGGACACAAAGAACGTACTACGGCTCTCTGGGGAGGGAGGAACGGCGGTGCATCTACATGGCCTGCCGTTAAGGTGAGTGCCCGGCACCACTCTCGGGTGGCAGCCGGGCCTTTTTTTC
>CALZJI010000004.1 GCA_945787615.1 uncultured Chromatiaceae bacterium
TAAAGTAGTGTTACGTGAAGAACAGTTTCTTCGGTTACTGGAGGAACGGGACGTACGTCCCGGACATCAAGCGATATATGTTGGAACTGGGATTTTAGGCGTTAAAGCAAAAATTGTTCAAAGTTACCAAAGGTTTTAACATTATATTAAATGTTGACGAAAGATCTTTATATGGAAAATAACAAATACGTTTCGCTCGAGTTAATGCTTGAAGATATGGAGAAAGCGCCAGATCTTTATCGCCCCACTCAATTTTGGGAAGTTGGAGCGAGAAATGTTGCCGATGAATTACGACGTGATGGCGTAGAGCAGTTTCGATCTAAATCCAGCACTCTAACTTTTTTCGTTCCTACCTATGGCTTAGGAGGACTTCATCGATCACAAGACGAAACTCTTAGCGGTTTAGCAAAGCGACTCGAGAACGACCTTCCTGACGCGCGATGGAGACTCGCCCTCGAGCAGTTTTTTTCCGGAGAGTTGCAGGCTTTCAGTGATTATCGGGTTTATCTCGCCACCGTAGAAGAAAAATATCCCTATGTCGATCGGTTCAGCGAAAGCGATGCTGGGGAGCCCGTGGAACATTTTCAGTTTGATGGCCGATTCTTTAGTCGTTCCTCGCTAAATTACCTTCTAGGACTGAATTTTATAAAGAAGTACTGCGATTTGTCAGAGGTAAGAAACGTATTGGAGATTGGCGGAGGATTTGGAACGCTGGGAGAAATATTGTTGGGGGATGAACGTAATCATTGTTTTTATATAGACGTTGACATACCGCCAACGAGTTATGTGGCGGGCTACTACTTACAACAGGTATTCGGCTCGCAAAGGATAGGAGTCTATGACACTCTCCGAGAGGAAAAGCGTTTGGAAGTAGAAGCGTTACGTTCGCGTTTCAATGGCGTTGTTTTGTGCCCATGGCAACTGCCGCACCTTGAAGGCGTAATCGACCTCTTTGTAAATTTTATCTCATTTCAGGAAATGGAGCCTGCCGTAGTGAGAAATTATCTCCATCATGTTGATCGCCTGGGCGCAAAGTTTATTCTCATGCGGAATATCCGGGAAGGCAAACAAAAAGCGACTGACAATGACGGCCTTGGGGTGAAGGAACCGATTAAAGGCGATGATTATGATGGTTTTTTGCCTGGTTATAACCTTATCGCGACAAACATAGTGCCATTTGGCTATAAAACTGTCGATGGTTTTCATTCGGAACTGCGACTTTATAAACGGAGATAGTACAGGACAAATCGTGTACGCGTGGCGCGTCGTCGCTTTTGTGTCCGTGGGACCCTACAAGGCTCCAGAAACGATGACAAGAAAAAAAGGGTCAATCCGGATTTCGCGACATAAATCTGAGGGATTTTCAATAAGTTAAAAAATTTAGTTGTTGTTGAAGAGCCCTCCACGATCAACGTTACTCTCACGGCGGAGTGTGGGTAAAGGGTGAATGAGTGTGGATAACCAGTGAAAAACAGGGA
>CALZJI010000005.1 GCA_945787615.1 uncultured Chromatiaceae bacterium
GTCTAGAGCTTTTCGACTACAATCGCCTGGAGAATAGGTGAGCTCGCCATATGCGCGGTTAGTCCGATAGGATTAGGTCCACGCTAACACCTGGCCCGACGCCAATTGTCTGGGTAGAAGAGTCGAACCCCAGTGGCGGCCGTTCCGAATTTAGAAAATGAATTAAAGTATGGGAAACCGCCCGTTGAGGTCGACGCGCGCTTAGTGGGGCTGCTTACCGTCAATGCAGATGATTTCCATGCGAATATTGATCAACGCTTCGTGGTCCAAACATATTGCTGACAACCGAAACGAAACAATCTGCCTATTGCCCGTTACACGTAGATTTCTGAGAACAGACGCTTTGTCACCACATCGCCGGTGTGAAAGCTGAAGTGGGCGGTGATGTTGTCGTAGTAAATGCTGTCGCATAGAAGTATTCTTCAGGCGCGCTCCAATACTACACCTGTTCCGGGATGTACGTGGTAGTTTCCTTGAAAGTGTGGATTACCGGACAAGCCCCGCACATTGACCGTAAGCTCGAGACCGTCAACCAACAATCCCCACTTGCCTTCTGGTAAGCGAAAGTCCGCGCCGACCTCGCTCCCGTTTAGTAATACGAGCAGTGTTCGCCTATGTCCTGGCAGCCTCAACTCGCGGGGCGGGGGCCGGAGTTCGAATCCGATGGCATTCGCGTTGTCACGGTGCGGGTACCCAGTGGGGTAGATCCAGTCAATGTCCCATTTGTCGCCGTTTCCGTTGCGCTGTCTTAAGCGAGTCGTGTAACGAAAATTGGAAAAACGTTTACGCAGCGCAATTAAGCCGGCCACGGCATCCACCAAATCTTCGTGCTCGCGCGCATTATTCCAGTCAATTTGATTCAGGTCCGGGCGGTCGTAGCTATTGTCGTGCCCGTGCTTCGAGAACATCAGCTCGGTGCCTTCTCCGAGCATTGGCACCCCTTGTGATGTAAGCACCAATAGGACACCGAGGAACAGCCGCTGTTTGTTGCCTTCCACGACGTCTGCCAAGGTTTTCCCATCGTGACTCGAAAGATAATTGACGCTTTGCTGCGGTCTTTGCGCCCAGCCACCATCATCGACGTGGTTGCCTTTAATGGCGCACATAAGCCGGTCGCGGTTATGGTGGTCGCCATGCCCCATAAGAAACGTCTTACCAGACTCGCGGAAATCATCATTCCAGACGGCCCACCGCGTTGCAGCGAATTCACCACTCATGTCACCCTTACCCCATTGGGCGCCGCCCAATGCCCAGGGTTCGGCGATAAGGTAGACGTGTTCCGGCAAGCGACGATCGATTTCTATCATGGTTTGTTTGTCGTGCAGTGCGCCCAAGTCAAAACGAAAACCATCAATTCCGTAGTCGTTTACCAAATGCTCGAGAGTTTGAATAATCGTTTCGCGAATCTGCGGATGCTCAGTGCGAATCGTCGGACCGCAGCCGGACCCATGACAGAAATCGCCATCGTCATGCTTGCGGTATACGATATCCTCGCCCCACGCTTTTACCCACAGCTCGCCACCATGGTTGAATACCACATCGAGCAATACCGGAATACCGTGGCGGTGCATAGCGTCAATAACGGCCATAACCTCCCCGTTTACTTCGCCTTTATCTAGCGCAAAACACTCTCGCATGGCATGAAACGATGTTGTGAAATAGCCCCAATCCTGGCCCAGGGATTTATCGCTTGCGTGCAGAGGTAGAAATTCTACCGCCACGTTGAGCCGTTGCAGGTGGGAAAGTACGGCCGGCGAACGAGCTCCGGCGTACGTACCCCGATGACTCTCATCTTCGACTTTCGCGCTGGAATGGCGACTAAGCGCTGGAAGATGAGTCTCGTAGATGACGATATCCCGGAAAGGCGGCGTTTGAAACTGATGCCGCCGCCACTGATAATCGGGGTCGCGAAAACGTGATATCAAACCGTGCTCATTGCGCTGGATGCAGTGCGCCAGTGGGTCGGCGACGGTAAATGTGCGTGCATTTTGCCGAATCTCGAAATGGTACGCGCGGTCATGTAGTTTTCGATAAGAACGCTGTAGTCGGACAGACCAATTACCCCGTTGATCTCTTATCATCGGGCGTGGCTTGCGAAATCCCTCGACAACAAGCGATACGGCATCGGCATCAGGCTTGTAAAAGTGAATAACAGGGCGGCGCCTAAACGGCCATGACATAGAAATACTCATTAATCTATTCCCTTATTTACACCAGGATTTTCTGCAACGAAGGATTAAGCACCAAATCGTACGATTTACCTAATTGTTGATTATATAGCCACTCCCTGAGGGGGTGGAAGTGGACGACCCCTTGCCCGCATGTCTTACAGTATCTACCCTGTCTCGCTTTGTTCTTTACCTGATGTAGGCCCTCCATGGCCTGCCCCCTTCTAGCGCGCTACCCACGTCCAATTCTATTCCCGATAGAGTCGGGAGTTGTCCACAATGCATCTTCTTCGGTAACTGCGTCCCGCGTTACCCTATCTCCTGCGGTCACTACGGGCTCCTCTCGTGACACTCGCACGTCCATGTGCGTCGGTCACTACGGGCTCCTGCCCTCTCTTGACACTCGCACGTCCATGTGCGTCGACCGTGCGGTCACGAACATCCCGGTTCAAACCCGTTCGCCCAGGCCGCTCTCGCACTTCCCTGTGCTCCGCGGCACCTGGGCGTCCTGCCCAATGGCCGCTCTCGCGCGTTCGCGGGATTGGACCTTCCATGACCATAAATCTACAACCTCTTACGCGCCCTCGCGATGAGGAATGCGGGTTTGTTCTAACGCCAAACGACAAGCTCGTAATCCCTTCTCACTACGCGTGATCTGCCTTCACTGGGCTGCTGCACTCCTTCTGGTATACTATCGGCATCCTTTCGGTTTTACATAATCCGCGCGGCCCCGGCGCTTAAGTTTTTGATATCAGCGCCTTAGACGACATATCCGTCCCGTGCCGGAGCAGGGACGAAGCAAACATGAGGCTAAAACCACTACAAAATAGTTCCCCGATAGCCGGGCTGACTGAATTACCCGCATTGGGGTTAGACGCGGACAGTATAGGTGAGGATTTTCGGCGTTATTTTGGCCGGACCCTAGGGCGTGACAAACGATGTCATTCGACTCACTATCCCTATGAAGCGTTAGCGCTGACGGTGCGCGATCGCCTCATGGAGCGTTGGAAGAACACCCGCTATGCCTATGAGGAGCGTGATTGCAGACGCATGCACTACCTATCCATGGAGTTCCTCATGGGGCGCTCGCTGGGCAACGCGATGCTCAATCTAGGTGTCGTTGACGCCGTGACGCAAGGGCTTCATGACCTGGGATTGGAGTTGGAGGAGATTGCTGAGGATGAAAGCGATGCCGGCCTTGGCAATGGCGGTCTCGGCCGACTTGCCGCGTGTTTTCTCGATAGCTGCGCGACGTTGCAATTACCGGTGCTCGGTTATGGCATTCGTTATGAGTACGGTATGTTCCGTCAGCAGATCGAAAATGGCTACCAAGTGGAAGAGCCAGATCATTGGTTGCGCGATGGTAATCCATGGGAGCTGGAACGGCCTGAGTTCACCCAGCGGGTGCATTTTGGCGGTCGCGCCGAATACTATCGCAGCGATGACGGCCATCCACGGGCCCGTTGGGTCGACACTCACGATGTGTTGGCAGTGCCCTATGATGTGCCGGTGCCGGGTTATCGTAACGGCACAGTGAACTCGCTGCGCATGTGGCAAGCGGCCGCCACCGACGTGTTCGACTTGGATGAATTCAACGCTGGCAGTTATCCGGAATCGGTAGCGGCTAAGAACGCCGCCGAGCACATCACCATGGTGCTCTATCCCAACGACAAAAGCGAAAACGGCAAGGAATTACGGCTACGCCAACAGTATTTTCTAGCTTCGGCCAGCCTCAAGGATGTCGTACGCCGCTGGGTGCGGGACCACGGTGAGGATTTTAGCCAATTTGCTGAGAAAAATTGCTTTCAACTTAACGATACTCACCCCAGTTGTGCCGTTGCCGAGCTGATGCGTCTGCTCATGGACGAGCATTTCCTCGGCTGGGAAAAGGCCTGGGATATCACGACGCGTACCACGGCCTACACCAATCACACTTTATTGCCTGAGGCCTTGGAAAAATGGTCAGTACGTTTGTTTAAGCAAATGTTACCGCGCTTGCTCGATGTCATCTATGAGATTAATGCGCGTTTTCTCACCGAAGTGGCAAAACGTTGGCCCGGGGACGTAAAGCGCCAGCAGCGTATGTCCATCATTGAAGAAGGTGCAGACCCGCAAGTACGCATGGCATATCTGGCAATTGTGGGCAGTTACTCCGTGAACGGCGTAGCGGCGTTGCACTCCGAGTTGCTCAAACAAGGATTGTTCCGTGATTTTTATAAACTGTGGCCGAAAAAATTCAACAACAAAACCAATGGCGTAACCCAGCGTCGCTGGTTGGCGTGGTGCAATCCGGGCTTGACCGAGTTAATTAGCGACGCCATCGGCGACGGTTGGGTTACTGATCTTGAGCAATTGCAACGCCTGCGACCGTACGCGAACAACGCCGATTTTCGCGCCCGCTGGCACGAAGTCAAACAAGCCAATAAACAACGTTTGGTCGATTTAGTCCAAGCCGAGTGTCATGTCCTTTTTCCCGGTGATGCTTTGTTCGATGTACAAGTTAAACGCATTCATGAATACAAGCGTCAGTTGCTTAATATTCTGCACGTGATTCATCTCTATGATCGTATCAAACGCGGTGACACGGCGGATTGGGTGCAGCGTTGCGTGCTTATCAGTGGCAAAGCGGCCCCTGGCTATGCCATCGCCAAATTGATCATCAAATTGATTAACAACGTTGCCAAGGTTGTCAATTCAGATCCCGATGTTGGCGATCGACTCAAAATCGCTTTTCTGCCGGATTACCGGGTCACGGCCATGGAACGAATTTGTCCAGGCACTGATCTTTCGGAACAGATCTCCACGGCCGGTAAAGAGGCATCCGGCACGGGTAACATGAAGTTTATGATGAACGGGGCCGTTACCATCGGCACGCTCGATGGTGCCAACATCGAGATTCGCGAACAAACAGGCGCCGATAATTTTTTTCTCTTTGGGCTCACGGCGCAACAGGTTGAGGCCATGCATAAAGACTACGACCCAGGCGCCATCATCGAAGGCGATGAAGACTTTCAGCGTGTTATGCAGCTATTGCGTAGCGCTCATTTTAATCAATTTGAATTCGGGTTATTCGACTCGGTAATTGATGCAATTAATAGCCCGCATGACCCTTGGCTCGTTGCGGCTGATTTTCGCGGTTTTGTTGATGCTCAGCGGCGTGCCGGCGACGCTTACCGTGACCGGGAGCGCTGGACGCGCATGAGTATTCTCAATACGGCCGCTAGCGGCAAGTTTTCCACGGACCGGACGATACGTGAGTACAACGACGATATTTGGAATCTGGAACGCGTCCCCCCGTTGCCGGTGAAATGATGCGGGTTAGGTGCGGTGGCTGGCGCAGGATATAAATGTCAACATCATCGCTACGAATTTCGCAGTAACGGTGATCCGGCGACGCCTGGCGGCTGGACTGGTTGGGCCGTTCACTCAAGGACTTGTACGCGTGGTTCAACCGCGCGGACCTTACGTCGTCGCGGCGGGAACCCGACTTAAAATCGCTCGAATTAAGACTCACCTACCGCTGCACTGCCGTCAACAGATGTCACTGAAGACTCTATCGAATTGACCTCGGCAGGTTTGGGAACCTTGCCTGTTACGTTTACGAGGAGATCGTAGTAGACGCGCTGCAAAAAACGTCGTTAAGAAAATAGAAGTGGCAACTGCCGTCCGCGGTTGAGCTCAGGTTGGACGGCTGAAAACCGTCAAAACCGGCCGATTGAGCCACTAGACCGGAATAGCGGGAAAATACCAAAAGCGGAAGTTTAGATTGCGATAGTGATCGGCAGTCGGCGACCCATTGCCGTTATTCGGGTAATCATAACTTCAGTAGCGCAGCATAAGGCGCACATTGGAAAAACTTGGATAAACGAGACCTAACGTCTCGTTATCCGTTTTTTGGCTATATCCGACTTTCGCAAAAGGAAAAATGGCCTTTACACCTTACATCATGCATATTCCGTTACTGCGCAATGTGCAAAAAACCGGAGGGATATGCACATAAACTCTATTTAGTACGATAGGTTAGGTGCACGACCTCCGTGTGGATAAAGCGTAAATGTCCATTACACGGACCGCGTGGATAACCAGTGAAAAACATCCCTGTTTTTCACTGGTTATCCACACTCATTCACCCTTTACCCACACTCCGCCGTGAGAGTAAAGTTGACCGTGGAGGACTCTTCA
>CALZJI010000006.1 GCA_945787615.1 uncultured Chromatiaceae bacterium
GACGGCGGCGGAGCGTTTCTATTACACCTCCACACCAAACTGTACTACAGCTTGAATGAGACCGGGCTTCGAATCTGGCAGTTGATCAACGAGGAATTAACGCTCGGTGACGTGGGTCTTCGCCTTCAACGTGACTACGCTATTTCCGCAGACAAGGCGCGAACATCCGTAACCCAACTGGTCGAAGAGTTGGCGCAAGAAAAACTCGTAGCGATTGCACCCTAGCCCCCTTGCCCTTCTTTATTATCTTAACCAAACAATAATATTTCGCTACTTAAGTTACGCGGCGTTCGTAATGATGACGTAATCCGCGAAAAGCGATTACCTTTCCGTCTTGAGGTGGCTCCACTGTTCGTTTCGTTGGCGTATCTTTAATTCAACGAAAGGTGGGTATGATACCAATAATAATAGTGGATGGTTGGTCTCTCGATATTAAGCTGAGCGCTACCGTTAGTATTTTGCGGGTAGCAAACGATACGGGGTATCTCGCTTCGGTGGGTCGTGGCACGCTGCTGGCAAACGACGCCGCTCTCTACGAAATTTTGATGGGATTTAGCCCAACGTTCAATAACTCCATTAACATGCTAGGGGACAGTATAGCGATAAACAGAGAACAAGAGGCTGCGTAAACGCCTTGAGAACGCAGCGGTTTCATGTCCTTCATCCAAAAATGGTATAAAAAAGCGATATTAAGAAATGGTCATAGCGTGACGATACACTTTTGATTCTGGCTACCGATGGGTATCTGTATGACGTTCGCGTTTATCCTAAGACTCTGACGTCCGGAAGGGGCGGAAGCCAGCCTTTTGCAGGTGCTTTCTTTTTCTCTCGTGTAACAAGGAGCGATCATGGAGACCTTAGATGCAATTATGCTCGCCGACGATAGTACCACGTCACGTATGATGCTCAAGCGGTTGTTGGGGCAACGTTTCCAGGATCTGGAAGTAATGGAGGCATCATCAGGAGATGAGGCGTTGGTTATGGCGCGGCAACGTTTACCAGATATAGCTTTGCTCGACTTCAATATGCCAGGGTTGGATGGGTTCGAAACGGCGTTGGAACTGCGCAAACTGAACCCATCCATAAAGATTGTTTTGGTCACTGCAGATAAGCAGTCGGCAACCCGTGAGCGGGCCGAAACAGAGAACATCAACTATATTGCTAAGCCGATTACCGATACCGACCGAAATACCTTTTGTGACAGACTGTTTGCATTGTTGGACGGAGGGACGACGGGATGACGGGGAGCGTTCATGCCCTGCAATTGGATTATCTTAAGGAGTTGTTCAATCTTGGCCTTGGGCACGCCGCTGAGGATTTGGAACAAATGCTCAGCCGTAATATCGTCATGACCATTCCCGATGCCGATATCGTGCCGAATAAGATCGCCATGAAACGTATGAGCGTCGATCCGGCAACACAGTTGGTTGCGGTACGGCAAACGCTTAGAGGGGATATTACCGGAGAGGCTGTGCTTTTCTTTGAAGAGCAAAAAAGCCTAGGATTGGTGCGCCACCTGCTGCTAGACGGAGAAATGGGCCCTTTTTCGGAGTTAGACGAGGATGCGTTGATCGATGTTACCAACGTTATCATTTCGGGCATTAACTATACTTTTTCGCAGATGCTGAACTGCCATGTGGAGAATGATATCCCGGAAGCCCAGCACGGTACTTTCGATGACTTGTTTAGCCGCTGGTTTAATGTCAAAACCAGCGAACAGATGGGATTGTACCTCTCTATTGGTTTCTCTATACAGGGTCAGGACGTGGATGGGCGCATTGCTTTTTTCCAAACGCTAAGTTCTCTGGAGCGCTTCCTCGGCCGTATTACCTTGCGTCTCGAGGAAGATGGCCTCCTATAAGCCTGTTGGTATTACGGTGAAAGAAGATACGCAAGCATTCGAGACAGACGCGAGTATCAAGTCACTTGCAGTGCGTTCTGAGGCTGAGATGTCGATTCTCAATGCTTTGGAACAGGGTATCATCATCCTTGATGACCTCGGTCGGGTGGTGGCTTGGAATACCTGGTTCAGCGAGCGCAGTGGTATCGCTCTCGAGCAAGCTCGAACCTTAACCTTGGAGCGGGCTTTCCCTGTCCTGGAAGCGGGGCGTATTATCAAGGAGGTGGCTCGTGCTCTGGAGCGCCAGAGGCCGGCGACGCTGTCACATAAACTATTGGACCAGCCTTTTCCGCTGTGGCATAAGGGTCGAGAACCTCTACCGGAAAACCTGTTAGATCAAGCGATTACGATCAAACCGTTAGCGACCGGGGATGGTTTACTGGTGCTTATCAACGATATTTCCAAGAGCATCCAACGGGAGCAAACCCTGCGGGACCAGGCGCATAGTCTCAAGCACGCGTTGTCTGAAGTTAAAAACCAGAGTGTCTATATCAACGCCATTTTCGAAAACTCCAAGGATGCTATTGTCATCTTTGCGAGTAACGGCATCATCGAAAGTGTGAATCCAGCATTTATGCGCATCTTCTCCGTAGAGGGAACGGCTGAAGAGCGCGGAATTGCTGAGTTCATCCCCGAACTCGACGAACACAGTACCGAGCAGAGCAGAGGCTACTACCTGACTAACGCAACAAATTACGAGCTGACGGGATTGTGCGGGAACGGTCAGACGTTACCGCTGGATTATGTCGCCGATGCTATGGACGTGCCCCAGGGTCAGAAGTTTTTTGCCCTAATTCGTGATATCAGCGAACAGAAGAAAACCCAGGATGCCTTGATACAGTTAGCCCGCTATGATTCGCTTACCAGTCTGGCCAATCGCTCTGCCTTTCACGATAGACTCGATGAGACTATCGCTCGTGCCCAGCGTCGCCAGTCGTATTTTGCGCTCATGTTTCTCGATCTAGATCATTTTAAAACTATTAATGATTCTCTAGGCCATGACGTCGGCGATGGACTTTTGAAAGAGGTAGCAGGGCGGCTTAAATCGAATCTACGCGGTACGGACATCGTCGCAAGACTAGGGGGTGACGAATTTACCGTGATTCTCGAGTACCTGAGCGCCGATAGAGACGCTAGTCTGGTCGCGGATAAAATACTTAAGGCGATGGCGGAACCCGCTAACATATGCGGTAACGAGTTCTTTATAAGTACTAGCATTGGTATTGCTATGTATCCACGTGATGGGGCGGATCAAAAAACCCTGACCAAGCACGCTGATATGGCCATGTATAAAGCCAAAAATGATGGCCGCAACACCTACCGCTTTTTTGACCCGGAGATGAACAAGGGATTTCTTGAGCGCTTGCAGATCACCACCGAACTGCGAACTGCTGTGGAGGAACGTCAGTTCGTGCTGCACTATCAGATGCTGGTCGATCTTAACTCCGGCCAAGTTGTGGGAGCAGAGTCCCTGATTCGCTGGCGGCATCCAGAGCGAGGTATTGTTTCTCCCAACGACTTCATCTCGATTGCCGAAGAAAGCGGCCAGATTGTCGATATCGGCAATTGGATTATCGAGCAAGCCTGTAGGGATGCGGCAGCATGGAGTCAAGGGCACGTGGGGAGGTTAAAAGTGGCAATTAATCTGTCGCCCCGCCAGTTCAGGGACCGACTGCTAATCAAGATACTCAGAGCCGCCTTGGAAAAAAACAAAATGCCTCCAGCTTGCCTGACTGTTGAGATCACTGAGAGTCATCTGGTACAGGATTCAGAGCTGGGGGTGGAGATTGTACACAAGCTCAAGGCCTTGGGTGTGCAGATTGCTATCGATGACTTTGGTACAGGCTATTCATCCCTCAGCTATTTGAAATGCTTGCCTGTAGACATTGTCAAGATTGATCGCAGTTTCGTCGATGGCGCCGAGTCAGATCCCAATGCGAGAACTATGATCTCCGGTATCATAGAGTTGATTCATGGCCTGGGTATGAAGGTAGTAGCCGAAGGTATAGAAAACGATGCGCAGTTGCAGCTGCTGCGTAGTGAGGGCTGCGATATTGGTCAGGGTTTCTATTTAGCACATCCTATGGAGCAAAGAGCCATCGAGGAATGGTTACTGAATAACGATGAGATTAAACAAGCAGAGGTTCCGCAAAAGAGATCCATTTGAATAAACTACTGGATGTCCGTGGCAAACTAACACTCATGTTGGGTGAAGAACGCGCGAGGACGCGGAGGTGCGAAAGAAGGGCTAAAAAAGAATGGGCCACTCCAGGCTTCGTTCCAGCAACCAGACCGACGCGACAACCGCGATAGCGACTGATCCCGCCATGAGAACAGCATGATGGTAGAACCAAGAGCTTCGTAAAGCGAAGGCTATCGGTACAAAGGCGGCTAGGATGGCCAGCTGCCCTGCTTCTACGCCTATGTTGAATCCCACCAAGGCGAGCACAAGGGCATCGCCAGGCAGGCCTAGATCCCCGAGTACACTCGCAAAACCAAAGCCGTGAATAAGGCCTAAGCAGAGGGCGATCGCACCGCGTCGAACCGGGACAAACGGAAAAAGGTTATTTAAAGCTACGAGCACCACCGTGGCGGCGATAGCTGCTTCCACCCAACGTGACGGGAGAGTAACCCAGCCCATAGTTGAAATAATCAAGGTGACAGAGTGCGCGAAGGTGAAAGCCGTAACTATCCCGAGGACGTTCATGAGTGCAGGTCGGAGGGTTGCCACTGGCCGCCATTGTAGTCCTTCCCGCCGCAGTACGACCGGCAGTAAAAGGGTAATTAAGAAAACGAGGTGGTCAATACCCATCCAAATGTGCCACACACCTTCCCGCCAATAGTCCATAAATTGTTGCCACTGACGGCGCGCCTCTCTGTGGCTGGCCGCCTGGGTGACGGTTCCCCATAGCATCGCCATACCTACTACGGCGATAGGAAAATACTGATAAGCGTAAGGTTTCATGGTAGTCCTCCTTTTGTTTCCGTACAGTCATACGACATAGCGCTATACGAATGAGGAGCAGGATTGGATTAACCGAGCGGTATATTTTCTGTTGAAGCCCTATTGTGTTGGAATAGCCCAAGTGTGTCCTAATCATAGAGCTGCTCGGGTTGATCCTTATTTTCGTATTCGGTTACGGTTTCCCAGCGCCGAATACGCCGTCAAGGGCGATTGCAGGGTTTTAATTTTTGCCACTGTCAGAAACTACGGATTAATATTAGCAATAGCATCAAAAAGGTGTGGTGCGAATCAGCGTAAACACCAAACCGTAAAGAGGGAGTTGGAGGCGATGAAGATTCGGATACGGTACGACAATGTTGTGATTAAATACGAGGAAGCCGATCACCGGTCGGCTGGTGGGATTTTCTTGTCGGACGCTGCGACAGAGAAACGGATTCGAGGTAGGTTCCGGGCGTATCATACCCTGTGGTGATGTGCAGCCGTTGGACCTTAAAGCTGGCGACCTAGTATAATTCGACAAGTTTGAGGGCACCAAAGTAAACCTCGGCAACGACGCACCGGTCATTATGCGCGAAACGGACATCATGGCGGTATTGGAAAAGTGATTGGAGGATTATTCGACTCCACGAAGAACTGGACGGCCCTAGGAGTAAGGTGATGACAGCGAAACAAATTCGGTTTGGTGATGATGCGCGCCAGCGCATGGCCCGCGGCGCGAGTATTTTGGCGCGGGCCGTTAAGGCGACGCTCGGCCCGAGAGGCCGGAACGTGGTGATAGATAAACCCTTTGGCCCACCAGCAGTAACGAAAGACGGTGTATCCGTTGCCAAAGAAGTAGAACTTAAAGACGGGTTTGAGAACATGGGCGCTCAAATGGTACGCGAAGTCGCCTCACATACCTCAGAAGTCGCAGGGGATGGAACGACGACGGCGACGGTACTCGCCCAGGCCATGTTCGAGGGGGGGCTTAAAGCGGTGGTAGCCGGTATGAATCCCATGGACCTAAAGCGTGGGATCGATAAAGCCGTGAACGCCGCCGTTGATGAACTGAAAAATGTATCCATCCCCTGTGAGGACAGCGAAGCGATTGCTCAAGTGGGCACGGTTTCTACCAATGGCGACGAAGAAATCGGCAAGCTCATCGCCGATGCGATGAAGAAAGTAGGCCGCGAAGGGGTTATTACCGTGGAGGAAGGATCGGGGCTGGAGAACGAACTGCAAATCGTTGAGGGGATGCAATTTGATCGCGGTTACCTTTCCCCCTATTTCGTGAATAAGCCAGAAGATATGATCGCTGAATTAGAGGAGCCACTGATTCTCCTTCACGACAAAAAGCTTTCCAATATTCGCCAACTCTTGCCGTTGTTAGAGGGGGTTTCCAAGTCGGGAAAGCCCTTGTTAATCGTTGCCGAGGACGTGGAAGGCGAAGCGTTAGCGACACTTGTCGTCAATAACATGAGGGGGACAATAAAAGTGGCGGCCGTTAAATCGCCCGGCTTTGGTGACCGACGCAAAGCGATATTGCAGGACATCGCGATCCTCACCGGTGGAAACGTAATTTCCGAGGACGTGGGTTTGACCCTAGAGAAGGCTGAGCTCGATGATTTAGGATCGGCGAAAAGAATTGTCGTAGCCAAAGAGGATACCACCATAATCGGCGGTAACGGCAAATCCGAAGACATCAAAGCACGCATTCAACAAATACGCCGGCAGATCGATGAGGCGTCCTCTGATTATGACAAGGAGAAACTCCAGGAGCGGTTAGCGAAACTGTCGGGAGGCGTGGCAGAACTAAAGGTCGGGGCCGCCACGGAAGTCGCCATGAAAGAGAAAAAGGACCGCGTCGAAGACGCCATGCATGCCACGCGTGCGGCAGTCGAAGAAGGTGTGGTGCCGGGCGGTGGTGTCGCTTTCATACGCGTCTTGAAGGCTGTTCGTGATAAGGAACTCAAAGGCGCGAATCAC
The DNA here is from genome assembly GCA_945787615.1 of uncultured Chromatiaceae bacterium. Classification (GTDB taxonomy): domain Bacteria; phylum Pseudomonadota; class Gammaproteobacteria; order JAADHS01; family JAADHS01; genus CALZJI01. Next base: position 6,831 of record CALZJI010000006.1, read on the forward strand.
GACCAGGATATCGGTATTAACATCGTTCTGAAAGCGATGGAACAACCGCTGCGGGAGATCGTCGCTAACGCCGGATTAGAATCGTCAGTGGTGCTGAACAACATTAAAGATAATGAAGGTAATTACGGTTACAACGCACAAACCGGCGAATACGGGGACATGATTCAATTGGGGATCCTTGACCCGACGAAAGTAGTACGCGTCGCGCTGCAGAACGCGGGCTCTGTGGCGGGATTAATGATTACGACGGAAGTCATGATAGCGGAACTACCCGAGGAGCAAAAAGAGCCTCCCGCTGCGGGGATGGAAGGTTTGGGAATGATGTAGGGAGACTCGTTTGGGCTCGCGTATTTCGCGAATTGGAGGCAACCATAAGAAGGCCAATTTTCATAGGACGTTAAACGAACCAACAATTTGGTGTGCAAATACGCTAGCCGGGGTCTAAGGGCCACGGAAACAATTAATCATCCAATTTTGCTTGTCTTTTGGCCCAGCTTCTGTGTTGCGGCAAGGGTTACATAAAGCGATTATGCGCTTCTTGCCGCGCCTTGAATCTGAGCCAAAATCCGGCGCAATCTTTGGACAATTATTTATTTACGCGGCCCTAACGCTTCGAAACGCAGAGACCGCGGAGGGATTCTCACACACTTCATCCCTCGAGTTCGCCCTTCTGGCCACAACAGGTTAGAGACAGAATAATTACACAATAACTACGTAACTGCGCCATGGTTGATCAGACACCACAAATCTATCTCGCTTCTTCCTCACCGCGAAGACGCCAATTACTGGAGCAAATCGGTATCCGTTACCACGCGCTATCTATAGTACTTGCGGAAAAACCCTATACTGCGGAGTCTCCACGTGATTTCGTCCAACGTTTAGCGCTAGAAAAAGCCCGGGCTGGTTGGTTATGCGCTGATTCAGCTATACAATTGCCTGTGTTAGGCGCGGATACGGTCGTCGTCATCGATGACGAGATTTTCGGTAAACCACTCAATCGCGAGCATGGCTTGGCGATGTTAGCGCGGCTGTCGGGACGTACGCATCAGGTCCTAACCGCTGTCGCCGTTGTGGATGAATCCCGTGGTGAAGCACGTATTAGCGAAAGCGAGGTAACGTTTCGTAGCACGACAACGCTGGAAAGAGACGCGTATTGGGAGAC
>CALZJI010000007.1 GCA_945787615.1 uncultured Chromatiaceae bacterium
ATCTCGGTAAATGTTATTATTCATGATGTTAAAGTCGTGCGTTAGAAGCAAAAACGGTGTTTGTTTTGATGTTTCGCTTCGGGTTGGTAGCGCCTATAGCGATATACGCGCCGTCATTCCGAGCATATTTTACTTCGGGCCTGCGCTAGCCGCGACCGCGGCTGGCTTAATGTACTTGTATAAGCTACTATTTTACCGTGTATTTCGTGAACACGTGCTCTGCATTTGCAGTGTCCCGTCGGTATGTGAAAAAATTGTGACAAACAACCGGGGGCAAGGTAAGGCGAACAAGTGATTGATTCCGATGGCTTCAGGCGCAATGTTGGCATTATCCTGCGTAATCGAGCGGGAGAGGTGTTTTGGGCTCGGCGGATCGGGAAAGACGCCTGGCAATTTCCTCAAGGCGGCATAAAAGCGAGTGAAACCCCCCAGCAGGCACTCTATAGAGAGCTTTTTGAGGAAACCGGTCTGCAATCCGAACATGTCCGCATCATCGGCTCTACACGAGGTTGGCTGCATTATCGGCTGCCGCGGAAACTGATTCGCCGCGACTGTACTCCACTGTGCATTGGTCAAAAGCAAATTTGGTTTATGTTACAGATGCTTGGGTCTGATCGAGATGTCAACCTGGGCCACACAAATAACCCGGAGTTTGACCACTGGAGGTGGGTTAACTACTGGTATCCCTTGCGAGAAGTCGTGTTTTTCAAACGCCAGGTCTACAAACGCGCCCTTGATGAGCTGGCACCCCTACACGAATCACTATAACATCATAAAATCAGAGGCTTAAGTCTCTCTCGCTAACGCTGAGGTGTTTTTCCACGTGGTCGGTCGGTATTAAGCCCGCGCGGCCGCGGCCGTTAAAAGATAACGGTTATGCTGGAAATTCTTCGTCTTATCGTTCAAGAAGTAAGCGCCGCTCGCGATCTGCAAGGGGCGCTTAATGTTATTGTCGGTCGCGTTAAATCGGCCATGACGGTCGATGCCTGCTCGGTATTCCTGGCAGACAAAGCGGCCCGCGAGTACGTGTTGATGGCGACAGACGGGCTCAATCCTGAGTTCATTGGGGGCACAAGGCTCGGCGAGGGAGAGGGATTGGTGAGCATGGTGGCGCAACGCGAGGAACCCCTTAATCTAGAGGACGCGCCAGCCCATCCCCGTTACCGGTTCTTCCCAGGAACACAAGCTTCACATTTCCATGCTTTTCTAGGTGTACCCATCATTCATCATCGCGAAGTAATGGGCGTATTGGTGGTCCGTCAGGAAGCACGAAGGCGATTTAGCGATAACGAGGAGGACTTTCTCGTTACCATTGCGGCGCAATTGGCCGGTGCCATTGCCCATGCCGAGAAAAACGGCGACATCGACAGATTAATCACTCATCAAGGATGCGAGGGGCAAGCCTTGGACGGATTAGCCGGGGCGCCCGGTGTTGCCGTAGGAACTGTCATGGTGGTGTATCCGTCTGCGGATCTGAACGCGGTGCCGGATCGAGAAGTCGACGATGCCGACGAGGAAGTCGGAGTTTTTAAAGCGGCGATCGCGCGCACCAAAGCGGATATTCGACGCTTCGCAGACCAACTTAACGGTGAATTGCGCGAAGAAGACCAAGCCTTGTTCGAGGCGTATTCATTACTGCTGAGCAGTGAAAGTATCGTTGGAAAGGCGATCGAGCGCATCCGCGCGGGCAGTTGGGCGTCCGGCGCGTTACGCGAAACCATAAATGAACGTGCGCGCGTCTTTGATGAGATGGAGGACCCCTATTTACGGGAGCGGGCGAGCGACGTGCGCGATTTGGGTAGACGTATTCTTACCCACTTACAAAGCGGAGAAAAACAGGCTCCTCCCTACCATGAGAACACCATCCTAGTCGGGGAGGAGATATCGGCCACCATGCTGGCCGAAGTGCCTAGGGAACGGCTTGCTGGGGTCGTTTCGGTACGAGGTTCCAGCCTGTCGCACGTAGCCATTCTGGCCAATGCACTGGGTATTCCAGCCGTGGTTGGGGTGGACGACTTGCCCGTTTCGCGGTTGGATTGGCGCGAGATGGTGGTAGACGGCTATCGTGGCCGGGTCTATATCTCACCTACGGCAGCGGTGAAAAGCGAATATCAGCGTTTGGCTAGAGAAGAAGCCGAACTCATGGCGGGTTTAGAAGAGCTTCGTGATTTGCCGGCCAAAACGAAAGACGATGTTCGAATTCCGCTTTATGCAAACACAGGGCTTGTATCTGACGTTAATTCTTCGTTGAACAGTGGTGCCGAAGGTATTGGTCTATATCGCACCGAATTTCCGTTCATGGTGCGTGACCGCTTCCCCGGCGAGGAAGAGCAGCGAAAAATTTATCGGGAAATTTTAGAAGGATTCGCGCCCAAGCCCGTTGTTTTGCGGACACTCGACGTGGGCGGCGACAAGAGCCTTCCATATTTTCCGATCAAGGAAGATAATCCGTTTCTCGGCTGGCGTGGTATTCGCGTTACCCTAGATCATCCAGAGATCTTTCTGATCCAGTTACGAGCGATGCTCAAGGCAAGTAGCGGTCTGTCGAACCTCCAGATATTGTTTCCTATGATTAGCAATGTCGCGGAACTGGACGAGGCACGCGGTCTGTTCAGTCGCGCGTATGACGAGCTCCTTGACGAAGGGGTCACGTTGACGAGGCCAAAGATCGGAGTTATGGTTGAGGTCCCGTCGTTGATCTATTTGATAGATCGTATCGCCGCTAAGGTGGACTTTCTCTCCATAGGCACCAACGATCTCACTCAATATCTTTTGGCTGTAGACCGTAATAATGCAAACGTCGCTGCGCTGTACGACGCACTACACCCTTCTGTATTGCAAGCCATCAGCCAAATCGTTGAGAGCGCACATAGTTATCATAAACCGGTGGGCGTCTGTGGCGAAATGGCAAGTGATCCTGCCGCGGTCATTGCTTTGCTCGGCATGGGTGTGGACAGCCTAAGTATGAGCGTAGCGAGTCTCCCTAGGATTAAATGGATTATTCGGAACTTCTCCTACGGCTGCGCTCAAACCATCCTTCGCCAGGTCATGGCCATGGACGATGCGGCCGCGGTGCGGCGGCATCTAGACGGTTTATTAGAGGAGGCCGGTATGGGTGGTTTGGTGAGACCGGGGAGATAGATTTGCTCGATATGACCGGTAGGTGGGTTAACGGCGCATTTAGGGCCACGGAAAAAAATAATTGTCTAACCTTGCTTGTCTTTTTACTCAGCTTCTGCGTTACGGAAAGTGTTACATATTTCAATATGCGCCACTTGCCGCGCCTTGAATCTGAGTAAAACTCCAGCGCAATTTTTGGATAATTATTATTTTCCGCGGCCCTAAGGGCTCGCGAAAAAATAACTTACGATTTTCGCATCCCATCTTCGGGCCATCTTTGAATAATCCTCAATCGCAAAATCCTCGAATTAGCCGGGCTAGTCCTGCGGTTTCGCTCAATCGGATTGTCCAAATCTGACCCAAATCTGGGCGCGAAACATACGAAGTTATTTTTTCGCGAGCCCTAAGGTGCATAGCAGCCCTACCTGGCGTCGCGATTTGCAGGGCTGAAGTACGTTCCTCGTATCATGGTAACGGATAAGCGTAAAAGTTATGGTGCCGCAAAACGTGAAATAATACCAGGCGTCGAGCACCATCAAGATAAAGGGCTGAACAATCGAGCGGAGATATCGCACCAACCCACACGGCGACGAGAACGCCAGATGCGCCGGTTTGAATCGCCTGGTCATGCACAACGTTTTCTCTCTGCTCACGGTCATCAACAATATACCCGTGGCGTTTGAGATTTAGGTGTTAAGAGTGCGTCATATTCATTTCGTGGCAAGGCGAAATGACGAGTAATAGCCGGACTATTGCGAGGAGTTTCAACGTAGACATGGAATGA
>CALZJI010000008.1 GCA_945787615.1 uncultured Chromatiaceae bacterium
CCCAAAACGCTAAAGCTCTCCTGTCCTGGTTTGAGCAGTAGCGTGCCATCTTTATCCTCGGGGCCGTAAAGCTTTTGCGAAGTGTACGCTGTCCCGCCAAAACTTAGCCTCTCTCGCCACCAGCCGCTTGTATAGGAGAGCGAACCGCCCAACGCCCACGCTTCGCTCGTCGGCCCCGGGCTTCGTGACCGATCGAAGTAATACGTCCGCAATTTAAACCCTAATACACTATCGCGCCAGATGGGGGGTTGCGTCTGTAGTTTCTCTTTTAGCCCCGGGAAGCGCGAAGTGGGTGGGGTCTCCGGAGTAAAGGTCTCCTCAAGCGGCTCCGACGCCTCCTCCACCGAGGCGGGCGGCTGGCGCTCGTCCAGCACATAACCGGAAACCGCAAGCGCCACTTTCGACGAGGAGAGGAGTAAGCAAAAAACCAGAAAGTGACCGAACGTAAGCGTTTTCACCAGTTTCTAAACTTTGCGAGCGTTAAGGTTAGTCGCATTTCCTTGACAGCGTTAAAATACAAACACGGTAACTTTCTTCCATGCGCCACAATAATTATAAAGAATTATTCATTTTCTAAAAAAACAGAATAATACTCCCCGCAATGGTCAACAGGACATTGGCGAACGCGTACGCGCCAGTATAACCCAGTGACGGTACGGAACTGTTAGCGGCCTTTGTTACTACGCTAAGGGATGCGCCGCTGGTCATTGATCCCGTAATGCCGCCAAACAGTAGAACCGGATGGATTTTCAGTACTTTTCTGCCGAAGAAATAACCGACAAATATGGGTGTAGCCGTAACGACGATTCCCGCCAGCACTAAAACGGGGCCCGCGGCGAGAAACGTTTCTATGATGTCGCCGCCGGCTCGTAACCCGACGCCCGCCATAAAAATCAATAGCCCAAATTCCATAAGTATCCAACGCGCCGCATCGGGTAAGCGCCCAAACGTTGGATGAATGCTGCGTAAATAACCAATGGCGAGTCCAGAGGCGAGTAAGCCGCCCGCCGAACCCAGCCCTATCGACAACTGACCAACCTGGATGGCTAACAAACCCACGACGACGCCTAGCGCGATTCCAAAGGCAAACGTGACCATGTCTGTTTCAGCAATTTCCCGTTCAACGTGTCCGAGCGCCTCGCCGAGAAGGTCGACGCTTTCTTGCGGGCCCACAACAGTGAGAATGTCGCCTTTGCACAGGGCGAAATCAACGGTACGAGGCACCTCCATGCGCATACGCGTGACGCGCGTAAGCAACACGCCAAATTTTCTAGCGATGTCTAATTCTTGGAAAGATTTACCGATTGCGTTTTTGTTGATGACGACAATTTGCGCCGTCTCCGTGTATTGCGCGGTGCTCGTCTCAGGCGTGACTTCCACGCCAATTTTAGAGATGTTTTCGGTAAAATAGTCAACGGGCGCGAGAATGTATAATTCATCGCCTAGTTGAAGAAAACCCTCTGGCCCAGGTTGAATAATCTCGCCATTCCTTCTCACTCTTACGACTGAAGTTTTATCCCAGTATTGCTCTTGCAGTTGTTTGCCAGGAATTTTTGTGATGTCTTCGTTGGTAACTCTGTAAATTCGCTCTGAGACGTTGGCAGGTTGCGACGCCGTTCCCGTTTCATCTTTGGCTTCCAGCGCTTTGGCTTCCTTTTCAAGGTCAATGCCCAGCATTTGCGGTAACAGCTTAATAATCGCAATTAAACCCGCTAAGCCAAAGATATAGGTAATGGCATAGCCGGTAGCCACGTTGCCTATCATCGCATCGGCAGTGATGCCTTCGGGCGGCTTGACTTGTCCGGTCCGGAGCGCTTCTTGCGCGGCGGCAAGTGTGGGAGAACTGGTTAACCCGCCAGACAAAAGACCGGCGGATGTGCCCGGCGCCAGCGACAATAGTTGCGCTGCGATGACAGCAACCGTAAAGCCTGTTGCCGCAATGACTACCGCGAGCAAAAAATACTTCAGTCCATCCGCTCTCAGTACATCGAAAAACCGCGGCCCTGCCTGATAACCTACCGAAAATATGAACAGCGCGAAACCCACGGCTTGTGCGCCGGCGCTCATACGAAACTCAAAATGACCAAGAAAAAGGCCGGCGAACAAAACACCCGCGACAGGCCCAAGGGAAAAACTCCCGATACGAATACCGCCGATTAGATAGCCCATGCCGAGAATTAGAAAGAGCGTAAGCACCGGTTGGGCGTGAAGGGTTTCGAGAAGACGGGTAAACGCGTTGACTTCTTCCATTGTCTATATCTCGTAATGGTTGTGTATGCGAAACGTTGCGTCGCCGATTTCGCAGGCGTACTACGTTGACTCCTTCCCGACGGCCCGCCTGGACGAACTAATGCAAGCGAAGGCGGGAGGCGAGAGCCGTGATCGCGCGTCTTGGTGAGAAATGCGGACTAGAATATGTTCGTTAACATGACGCCGACACCGAGTTTTTGATTCCTGTAATCATAATCGATAAGCGTTTCTTTGTAGCCATTATAGTACTGAACGTAACCTTGCAGTTTCGAATGGATTGGAAAGCTCCAATCGAGTTGAACCGTCGTTTTATTGTCGTCGAAATCGAAATTGTTCATCAGCATCATACCGAACGTATGGCGGCGAAATTTGTAATAGGTCCAAAGTTCTCCGTAGCCAACATAGTCTTCAATGTCCGGATTGTTATCGTCTTCGTCGTCTTCCGGAATACGGTACCAGGGGCGAAGGTGAAAAAGCCAATTGCCATTGGACGCTAAAAAATTAAAAATGATACGATTCCAACTCCGCGATAATGGTTCCGCCCTCCCATTGGATTGATGGTTGAGCGAGACCGTGAAGAATTCCCACTCTAAGGGGCCCAATTTCCTGTTCATTTCCAACGCCCAAATGAGCTCGGGTTGGTAGTTATTGTCACGAAACGGAGCCGAGACTGTGTCAGTATAGATTTGCCATGCCGAAAGCTGCGTGTAACCGAAAAACAGATGGGATTTGGAGTCGAACATATTCGGCCACAAGGGAATCTTAAAGCTAATTTGGAATTTTGCTTCACTATCTTTGAGATCTTCAGGATCCTGATCTTGAATACCTTCCCCAAACGCCTCTTCGAACGGCGCGGTATTGACACCGTCAAAGTTGTAACTGTACGGCATAATATACGTCGGAAAATGTGGCGTAATCGACCAGCGCCCGGTCTCGGCTTTCCAGAGAAGTTTTTCGCTGAACATGCGTGCTTCCATGGGCGTTAAGTCGCGCTCGGCGTCCTGCGGCAGGCTCACGCCGCGCGCTTCTTCCATGGCGTCGAAGCAGTTCAAACGCTTATTGGCGGCCACTATGGCGAGGCACTCGCTTTTCCTCTCGATAGCCTCATTGTAACACTGCAAGCGATCCGCCGAATCGCGCACTTTAGCACAGGCGTCAAGTTCGTCTTCGACTTCCGCCCAAGCGGGGTTAATGCAAACAACTAGACATAACAAAATTGCGGCGATAATTCGACTCATGGCTCCCCCGTTAGTAAAATGTTCCGACGAAATTAGCGCGCCAAGTTATCCGATTCACCATAAGCGCTTATGAATGCGCCTAACGATAGAAATTGCGTTCTTTTCGCCATAAATTCAATCGTGGTCCGTAGTCCGCTTTCCCTATTCCTCTCATCACAACGGTGATTTTAAAGGGACACAATCATCGCCCCGGCAAAGGTCAATAGTACATTAGCAAACGTATAAGTACCAGCATAGCCCAAAGCCGGTATCTCACTTTTCGCCGCGCTCGTCACGATGTTCAATGAAGGCGTGCTGGTCATCGCGCCCGTCAGCGCGCCCAGCAACAAAGCGGGATTCATCTTCATAACGTACAATCCGATAACAAAGGCGATGAGCAGCGGCACGATGGTAACCACGAGGCTACACAGAATCATTAGCGGCCCGGCCGATAGGAAGGCGTCAACGACTCCCGCGCCGGCGCCCATACCCACACCGGCCATAAATATCATCAGCCCCAGTTCCATAAGTATATAACGCGCCGCCGCCGGTACGCGGCCAAAGGTGGGGTTAATGGAGCTTACAAAACCTAAGATAATGCCCACGGTAAGCAATCCGCCAGCGCTTCCAAGGCCAATGGAAACATCGCCGAACTTAATCATCACCAAACCCAGCAAGGTCCCCGCCACAATGCCGAAAGCGAACGTCACAAGATCGGTTTTTTCGACCTGTTCCTCTACATAGCCGATTGCTTCGGCCAATTGGTCCAGATGAGCCTCCTCACCCGTCACCTCGAGTCGATCGCCTTTTTGCAATACGGTATTGGCGTCCACCGGCAAATTAATCGCTGCGCGACGTAACCCTGTGGCGAAGCAGCCGTATTTGGCGATCATCGCCAAGTCTTGCAACGGCCGGCCAATAGCTTTCGGATCAATAACAATAATCTCCCGCGAGATAACTTGGTAGTTGAGCAACTGCGGATCCAACACTTCTGAACCCAGTCGCTCTTGCGCTTGTTGATGCTCTTTGAGGCTGCTCACAATCGAAACGACGTCGCCCTCCTTGAAGACCAAGTCGTTAGCCGCTTCGAGAATTTCCTGCCCTCGGCGAACTTTGAGCGCACGGCCCACTTTGCCAAGCTCAAGATAGCGCTGTTCTACGGTTTTGCCTACCGCCGTTGGCGATACCTCGTAGGCCCGAATGATAGGCAAATTTTCCGCCGTACGCTTTTTTTGACTCTTTCTACCGATCATTCCTCGATCCCGCGCCAATTGCCATGCCGCTGCGGGTAAGTTGATCTTAAACAAAATAGGGACGTAACGAATAACGAGAATAACGGCGACAGTGCCAATGATATAGGTGATCGCGTAAACAACGCTGATGTTTTGTTGGGCTTGTTCGCTCGTCATGCCTTCAGGCAATACCGCTAAACCGCTTTTCACGGCATCCTGGGCGCCGGCTAACGTCGGCGTGCTTGTTAACGCCCCGGCCAACAAGCCGGCGTTCATCCCAAAATCAAGCTGGACTAAATTGGATAACAGCCACGCCGACAAGAAAGCAGTGGCGGCGACGATAAACGCCAACGCGATATAGCGACGACCATCGGCCAAAAATGCGCTAAAGAACGTTGGACCCGCCTGCAAACCCACAGAAAAGATAAACAACGTAAACCCCGCGGACATCGCCATCGCAGGCGATTGAAATCCGTAGTGTCCAAACAACATGCCCGCCAGCAGAACCCCAATGGTTGAACCCACCTCAATGGAGCCGAACTTTATATTGCCCACCAAATAGCCCAGACCGATGACGAGAAATAGCGTTAGAACTGGGTTGTCGCTCAACACCTTAATAACGTTTACATCCATTAAATTTTGCTCCAAGGCGTCTTCGAAACTATAAACCGGCTATGTCGCGATTTAAATCATTTATTGGCCGCGACCAGGCCGTCCTAATACTATAAACAACCGATCATGCACGGCCCACTCTGGCGACTGCTCTGTTACCGTTAATCTCGACCCGCGGTACGCTGGGCGATATGCATCCCCACCAACGCCGCCACGAGAAGGGTCAGGTAAAATTGGCCAAGCACCGCTTCAAGCCCAGCGAGCACTCTTGCGGCGGCGCTCGCCGGCGCTATGTCTCCATAGCCGAGCGTTGTCAGCGTCACAAAACTGAAATACAGGTATTCCCAAAACGGATACGTGGTCGTGGCTAGATTAGTCAGCGACTCGCGGTTAAATGAATCCAACAGCATATACAGCAACGCCCAGATTGGGGCGATCATTAGGTAAGGGCAGGCGGCCCCCAACAGGCGATTGACGTCAACTTGGCCGGACGAAAAGACGCTTCTGAAGGCAAGCGCGGATGACAACAAAAGAAACAACAAAGTCAGCAACGCAGAAGCGCGGCTGAGCCATTCGTTGGGTAAAAACGCATCAGTGACGGTCATCAGTCCGGTTAGCGCCGTTAACGCGATACCGATACGAAACCACAAGCGGTTGCCAAGCAGGCTCCAGACACCAATCAGCAAGGTCAGTAGAAACGCGACCTCCGTCATCAAGGCAGTGGTCACTAAATCCAGGCCGGATATCAGTGGTAACAGCACGATACACAGCAACAACCCCGCCAGTAGAAACGCAAAATTGTAGGACTTTACATCTTCAGACAACATCGTTTGTATGCATTATAATTTACGCCGCACGCCGTTGCGCTATTAAACGCCTTGGCGGCTTGTTATCCCTGCGCGGCGCATGCTAATTGCCAGGCGCTCGGGCCTCGAGCAGTTCACCCCAATCAGTGCGGTCCTGCATCTCTTGTTTCGTCTTCGCGGGAATAAAGTCGTTATCGATTCTAAGTTGCCAACCGCCGCCGAGCGCTTTATAGGCCGCCACGAGTTGTAATCCTATTTTGCTTCTTGCATCAACTAACGCATCTTGTTGCAGGAGCTGTATTCTCTGTGTGTCCAGTACTGTCGTATTTTTGTAGCACCAGGGTGACGGGATAGGTGCGGGTGCCGCGTGAAGCTTCCCGCCCGATTTCTTTGATGGTCGCCCCAATATGAACATCAGGTTGAATGTCGAAACGCACGTGTGCGGATTCCACCTGGCGGGCGAATCCGATTATAAATGGGCTTTTTCACGGGCTTCTATACTCCCTTGGGAACTACGCTGCAATAGCAATCTTCTTGGCTACTATCTCTGACCGCATCGCCGGGCGGCGGCCGGGGGGATCCTTCGCTTAGTTTGTAGTATTAAGAAGGTACGTTGGTAGTGATATTGGACTTTGTACCTATTAAGGGCCCGCGAAAAAATAACTTACGATTTTCGCATCCCATCTTCGGGCCATCTTTGACCAATCCTCAATCGCAAAATCCTCGAATTAGCCAGGCTAGTCATGCGGTCTTGCTCAATCGGATTGTCCAAATCTGACCCAAATCTGGGCGCGAAAAATACGAAGTTATGTATTCGCTAGCCCTAAGTCCGAACCACTTGAGAAGTGTTATCGGGAATTTAGGATGCTGACGCATCGTGATCAAGCGCGAGCGTGGTCGGCGAAGATCGTGTCGTCCGCGCCGCGTCGATGGCCGACGCTTTTTGCGCGGTCAAGCTTTCTCTATGGCGAAGAGCCTTCGCGTCGTCGACCAAGGGGAGACGAAGTCGCCTGGGATTCGCCCGCGACGACACGGTA
>CALZJI010000009.1 GCA_945787615.1 uncultured Chromatiaceae bacterium
CCCTAAAAGAGGGAATAGGAACGATCAACGCCGTGGAACCTATCTGGGCCCGCATGCAACCGATCACCTTGCCAGCCTATGGCGGAGCTACTGTTGTCCGCGAGGACTGGAACGGCTCGATCGATACGTTTGAAACCGCCTTTGAGATGTTCGGCGAAGCCGAGGCGAGACGCAAGATCGTTGTGTTTAGCGATTATTCAGATTCTTCACAAAAATCGCGCGTTCGCGCCAATTTCCTAGGACGGCAAGCGTCGCGCTTAGCGGACATTGGCGTTTTTGTTGGCGATTACGCCGAACGGTCTGTTGGCATGGCGGTTTCAGAAGGGATGGCCGCAGAGCGGGCCCACGCATTTATCTCCACTGCCTCAGCTACTAAATTTTTGAAAACGGTATTACGTCGCGGCGACTTGGTCCTAATCAAAGGTCGTGCCAGCCATCATCTATCGCGGATATACCTCGGACTGATTGGGGACGTTGCGTGTACGCTGCCCTCCTGCTCGCAACAAATCCTGTGCGACTATTGTCCGCAGCTTGGTTTCGAATGGACACCGACGTTGCAGGGGTATATGGCTCGAAGAGGTGAATCCGTTTAATCCATCTCGGTACCACCCAGTTATTTACTGGCGGAAGCGAACGGTACGGCACGACCGCTGCGTAGTTGGTCGATCATGTCGTTGCCAATGTGCCGAAAAGTAGCTCACTCGATGTTATCCCGCATCGATGAGGACAACATTCTTATTCGCAGCTAAAAAACGAACTGCCTTATAGTCAATTTTCCCGCTTCCGAGTAACGGTACTTTCGATTCTATAATGATTTTTCGTGGCACTGCCAATTGGGTTATACCCTCTTCCTTCGCCTGTGCCAGTAGCGCACTGCGGGTTGCATTCATGTATTCGGTTACCAACACAATCCGTTCGCCGTCGTACTGATCGGACACGGTAACAACCGCATGTTGCGCATCGGGCCAAGTACGCGCCACTAGCAGCTCCACCGCCGCCAACGAAACCATTTCACCGCCGACCTTGGCGAAACGCTTGGCGCGTCCTAATAGGGTAACAAATCCATCCTCATCGATGGAAACAATGTCCCCCGTATCATACCAATCCGTTCCCTGCGCAGTTGACAATGGCAGTCGCTGCCCTGGGTTGCCGCGACGCATATAACCCAGCATAACGTTGGGCCCTTTAACCGACAGACGTCCGCCTCTTCTTAACCCGGGCACGGGATCCAACCGATAGTCAATCCCCGGAAGTAACCGACCCACCGTGCCAATGCGGTGATCCATGGCCGTATTGGTCGCTAGCACAGGACTGGTTTCCGTTGTCCCATAGCCTTCGAAAACACGTATACCGAATTTTTCCGCCCATATCCGCCGTGTCTCGTCCTGAAGTTTCTCCGCTCCGGAGAAAACGTAACGCACACTATAGAAGTCGTAGGGATGAGCAAACCGTGCATACCCCATTAAAAACGTATTCGTACCAAACAAGACCGTGGCGTTGATGTCGTAGCACACCTCCGGGATAATGCGATAATGCAACGGAGACGGGTAAAAGTAGGTTTTTAGCCCGGAGAAAAGAGGCAACAACGTTCCGGCAGTAAAGCCAAAAGAATGAAACAAAGGCACCGCATTTAAGATGATGTCTTGACGGCTAAAGTCGATTCTTGCCGCAACTTGGTCCCGGTTTGCCAAAAGATTGCTATGGGAGAGCACCACGCCCTTTGGAATACCCTCCGAGCCCGACGTGAATAATACAACGGCGGCTGAAGCAGGATCCCGTGTTTCATTTAACCGCCTATAGCTCGCCTGCGGAAAACTGGCCCGCAACCAACCCGCAAACTTTTCTCCCACTGTTATCGAAGCGGCAACATCTTCCAGGAAAACGAGTCGACAGGAATCGGCCACCCTCTCGACCAGCGGTTCTAAGCGCGCGACGTGTATAAAACGGCGAGAGGTGTAAACGGTGCGTATACCGGCGGTCTCTATGGCGGACAGCACAGCGTGGCTACCCGCCGAAAAATTCAAGACCGCCGGTACGCGACCATAAAGTTGCAAAGCAAAGAGCGCAATTATTGTACTCACCATATTTGGCAACAAAACGCCGACGTTCTCACCGCGCTCGCTATCTTTCGCTAGCACATAACCCAATTGAAACGCCTTGATCATCAGTCGATCGTAGGTAATCGGCTTGCGCTCGATATCCTCAGCAATAATATGCCGACCTCCGTGGATACGCCGAGCGTCGAGTAGCGCGTCAAACAAAGTTCGATTGTAATTGCTCGTCGCGAACATCATCTCTGTCATGATATCCGCAAGCTCTCGGCCGGCGTGGTTTCGCCTGGCACGCCCGCGCAAACCGTTGGGCAAATGCAGATAGCGCGGAGGCAATAGCGTCAATGTGATGGTAGGAAACCAGCGTAGTCTCACGCGGCCACGCAACCGCGAAAATGCCGTATACTGAGCCCCCTCGATTCGTACAGGGAGCACCATCGCCCCAGAACGGTCAGCGACTAAACCCGGCCCCTGGTAGATTTTCATTAGGGAACCGGTTAGGGTAATTCGCCCCTCGGGAAAAACCACCGCTTTACGGTTCATCTTCAAGTGTTTGATAAATGACCTCGTCGATAGGGCGTTGGCGGGGTCCATGGGAAAGAATTCCACCAGCGATAGAAATGGCCGGGCCCACCAAGCCCGCGCCACGTACGTGTTCACCGCAAACGTCAATCGATCCGGGAGGAATGCGGCCAACAGCGCAGCGTCGAGAAAGGACGTGTGATTGGCGATAATCAAGACGCGATCCCCAGCCTGAGCGTAATGTTCCAACCCCTGCACCTTCACGTCGTAAAATCGCGTTAGCAACCATCGTAAGAGTTGCTTAAGCATATTCATGCCTGTCCCATCCATGCTGACTTCATGACGCTAAAATCGCCTAATATCAATTTGTTATGGAAGAAGAGACGCAAAACTCGGACGACAATGCGGCCTCGCTTTGGCACCACGCGTCACACTGACGCCGACCAGGCGTGGCAAAGAAGCGACCTATAAGTTACTCGATTCGTCGCATTGCGCGGCGCGCATCCAGACATTGTTTCGGCTCTCTTCTCGGATCATTGAGAAATCGACGACTTACCGACATTAAAAAACCCTTCGTGTTAAGAAAAGCGCCAGTCCGAAGAAAACCATGGTGGGCAGTGTCGCCGTTAAAAACGGATTAAGTCCGTAAACAAGACCGATAAAACTGAATCCTTGATTCGCTACGTGAAAACCTATCCCTACTAGCGTGCCCACTAGCACGCGTTGACCGATGGCCACGGAGCGCAATGGTCCAAAAATGAACGGGATGGCAAGAAACACCATCACTCCCGTGGCAAGGGGTGAGGTGATCTTTTTCCAGAATGCTTGTTCGTAACGATCCGCGCTAAGGCCGTTGTCATGGAGATACTGGTTATATTTGTATAATCCCCACGCGGACAGAAACTCGGGATTGACCGCAACAATCCCAACTAAGTCAGGATTCAGCAATGACTCCCAATTGGCGGCGGGTTGTCTCTCCGTTATGACCGTATCGTTAGCGATGGTACTGCGCGCAATATTTTCCAGTACCCACTTTTCATCACGGTAGTGGGCCTGCTCTGCGTGCGTGACTTCACCTAGCCGGTGTTTCTCGTCGAGCTGGTAGATCGAGATATCACCTAACGAACCGTCGGGGTAAAGATCCCGTATATGTACGAAATGTTCTCCGTCGCGCGCCCAAAAACCGCCGCGTGTTTTGAGCGCTATCTTGTCGGTTAGCGCCTGAGATCGCATATTTTGCGCATACCGTTCCGAAATTGGCGCAACCGCTTCACCCAAAAGCGTTGTAACGATTACAAGCACAACACCTATTTTCATAACCGATCCGACGATACGCGCCAAAGACACGCCGGACGCACGTAAAACCAGCAACTCGCTATTACTGGCTAAAATACCTAAGCCTATGATGCTGCCTAGCAACGCAACGGAGGGAAACAGCTGATAGGCAAGGCGTGGTAATGTCAAGAAAACATACTGAGTGGCCTCCCAAAGTCCATAATTACCTTTACCGACATCATCCAATTCCCCAACAAACGTCGTCACCGTGAATAAAGAAAGAAGAACGGCCATCACAATTAACGTTGTGGTGGTCACGGTCGTCCCAATGTAACGATCCAGTATTTTCATCGTGCTTTTCGAATAAAACAGTCGTCTACTGCTGACTTACTGTGCCAAAACTCATGCGCGAAAACCCGTTAAACGCCTAGCAGTCCATCTCAACCCTAACTGCTTCACCCATAGAACCGAGAACAATACAAAAAGTAGGCCATGAACCCACCATAGGCCAAAACCCGCTGGTACAACGCCTTGTTCTAACCACGACCGGCCAACCCCCATGAGATTGTTGTAGATGAGGTAAACAAGTATCGCCGAGAACAATTTGGCAAACCGCCCTTGCCGTGGATCGGTTCGGCTCAGCATAACAGCCAATATCGTTAAAAACAGCGTCGACAAAGGCATGGCGAAGCGCCAATGCAGTTCGGCGATCTCGTCGCGATTGGTTGAACGCCATAACGCTTCGGTGGGACGCGCCGCCAGCCGAGTGCTAGTCGTCGTTGCTTGGCGTCGTTGAATACGCACGCCGTGCTCTTTGTATTGGACAATTTTAAAGTCTGCATCCCCGGGAACACCTTCATACCGATAGCCATCCGCGAAAACCACGAAACGATCGCCGCTTTCTTTATCGATGGTTTGGTACGCTTTATCCGCCGCTAATAGGTTAGTAATCCCATCACGCTCTTGATGGGCAAAAACATTTTCCATCACTTTGCGGTCCGCGCTTATTCGTTCTGTATAAAAAACGAAGTCACCGCTTCTGGACTCTTTGAATCGCCCTGAGGCAATACCCGAAAAATCAGCACTGGCTTGCGCTTGCGCCTCAACTTGTCGCGCCTTTTGCTGGGCCCAAGGCGCCGCGTATAGCGATAAGGCCAACATGGCAAGCGTAACGACCAACGAGAGTCCGGCGACCGCCCGTAACACCCCGCTCAAGCCAACGCCGCACGCCGCCAAGGCCGTCATTTCGCTGTCTTTGTAGAACCTTCCAAGGGCCAATAACACCGCCAGATAGAGCGCGAGCGGCAGCAGAATAGGCAAGGAGGTTAGCGACTTTAATGCTAGCAGGATGAGCACCACATCCGCCGGCAACGAGCCCGCGGCGGCATCGGCCAAATAGCGGATAAACCGATTACTGATATAGATAAGGAATAAGACCGCCGTGACGGCGATCCAATTGACGACAATTTCCTTGAGTAAATAACGCTGAATAATCAATAAATACCGCCTAAAAGAATGGAAAATCCCTAAATTTATCTGCAAAAACTTGTGTTTTTGGGTAGAATTTCGCCCGATTTGTTATTTAATTCCATTAACGACTTGTTTTTTGGATTCCAAACGGATTTCAGCAGAGCCTAAATGGATACCACGAAAAATTGGTGGCGCCCACCCACTCTCCCGAAGGTATACCACCATCATGTAAGGCGGTGGCCGACCGATCAGGGACCCGAGGGAATTCCGGGGTTTCCTCTTCGGCCATCGGAAACCCGGTTGGAGGCATGTTTTTCGAAGTTTCGAATAACGAAGTATAATCGTTCGCTTTTGGGAATTGTAGGCGGAAGCAAGGAGCTTGTATGGATTTCATAATAAAGAGCGGCCTGCCGGAAAAACAACGCACAGCATGTATCGTCGTTGGTGTCTTTGAACCTCGTCGACTCTCAAGCTTAGCGGAAAGGCTAGATAAAGCAACGCGGGGTTACCTATCGAACATAATCCGGCGTGGCGACTTGGACGGTGCGATCGGCCAAACCCTGCTTCTGCACAACGTCCCCGGTGCACTTACCGATCGCGTGCTGTTAGTAGGGTGCGGGCGAGAACGGGAGCTGGGGGACAGCCAGTACCGCAATATCGTCACTAATGCGGTAACCACATTAAATGGAATCGGTGCCACGGAAGCCGTATGTTACTTGACTGAATTAAATGTAAAAGGGAGAGATACCCACTGGAAGGTTCGCCAGGCGGTGGAAACGGCTCAGGATGCCTTGTATCGGTTTAACCAATTAAAAAGTAAGAAAGATACCGCTCGCCGACCCCTGCGTAAGTTTATTCTCACGGTCCCGTCGCGCCGCGACTTGGCCATTGGGGAAGTGGCCTCGAAGGAAGGTGCTGCCGTTGCCGCAGGCGTACAACTTGCGAAAGACTTGGGCAATTTACCAGGCAACATATGCACGCCCAGTTACTTAGCCGATCAGGCCAAGGACTTGGCCAAGCGGCGCAAGCACCTTAAAGCTGAGATTTTGGAAGAAACAGACATGGACAAGCTCGGCATGGGCGCGTTGCTAAGCGTCGCTAAGGGCAGTCGCCAACCTCCCAAGCTGATAATCCTGGACTATCGCGGCGGCTCAAAATCGGCGAAACCAATCGTGATCGTGGGAAAAGGCATCACATTTGACGCAGGAGGAATTTCCATCAAACCGGCTGCAGCCATGGACGAGATGAAATATGACATGTGCGGTGCGGCCGCCGTGTTCGGGGTCATGTCTGCGGTTGCCGACCTCAACCTTCCGATCAATGTGGTTGCTATCGTCCCGAGCGCTGAGAATCTACCCGACGGCAATGCCAACAAACCCGGCGACATTGTCACCAGCATGTCGGGGCAAACCATTGAAGTCTTAAATACTGACGCCGAGGGGCGATTAATATTGTGTGACGCCCTAACGTATGCCGAGCGTTACCAGCCGTCCGCCGTTATTGACGTCGCAACGCTAACGGGCGCCTGCGTCGTTGCCCTTGGGCGACATCCAAGTGGCTTGCTCAGTAATCACGGCCCGTTAACAAACGATCTCGTTAGCGCCGGCAAAAACAGCGGAGATCGGGTATGGGAGCTGCCATTGTGGGAGGAGTATCAAGACCAGCTTAAGAGCAACTTTGCCGACATGGCGAACATTGGGGGGCGCGACGGTGGTACCATAACGGCGGCTTGTTTTCTCTCTCGATTTACCAAGAAATACAACTGGGCCCATCTCGACATCGCCGGAACGGCGTGGGTTACAGGCGAGAAAAAAGGCGCGACAGGGCGACCGGTACCGCTGTTAACGCAATATGTGTTGGAACGCGCCCAAGAGAAGAAACGCAGATGACGCAGGTTGATTTCTACATCCTCAGCACCGATAACCCATCCGACGGCAGCGTTCTCGCCTGCAAAGTGGCGGAGAAAGCCTTTCAAGCCGGACATCGCATCTACATCCAAGCCGAGTCGAACGAGGCAGCGGCGAGATTGAATGACCTGTTGTGGACGTTCAAGCAAGGCAGTTTCGTTCCGCATAATTTGGTTGATAGCCCCGAATCGAGCGCCGCTGCCGCCCCCGTACTGATCGGTCACGCTACGATTCCAGACGACCAGGACGACGTACTCATCAATCTAACCGATGGCGTTCCAGCCAGCCATTCGCGCTTTAAGCGCATTGCCGAGATTATACACGGTGACGAACAAAGGCGGGCCGCGGCGCGACAACGCTACCGATTTTACCGGGAAAACGGCTGCCGCCTCGACTCACACAGCATTTCCGCCTAGCCGATAATCTAATTTCCGATCGCGCCGACGGCATAGCGCGCGATTTGGCGATGGGCCAACATCAACAACGGTAAAAAGCCTTAACGCCAAGCAGCGCGGGCAGATCGTGTACAATTGTTCAATCCATTTTCGCCGCAACTCCCTGTCGACGACCGGAGTAACAGAAAAACCCTATACCATGGACAAAACTTACGACCCTTCCGCTATTGAACGCCGCTGGTACGAAACCTGGGAAAACAAAGGCTACTTCGCCGCCCAAGGACAAGGTGAGCCTTACTGTATTATGATTCCGCCACCCAATGTAACGGGTAGCCTCCATATGGGCCACGCCTTCCAAGACACGATTATGGATACCCTCATCCGCTACCACCGAATGGTAGGCGACGATACCTTATGGCAAGCGGGCACCGATCATGCCGGTATCGCCACACAAATGGTCGTCGAACGGCAACTTGCCGCTGATGGCATGAGTCGGCACGACCTGGGCCGGGATGCGTTTATTGAAAAAGTTTGGCGTTGGAAAGAAGAATCAGGTGGGACCATCACGCGTCAATTGCGCCGTTTGGGCGCGTCGCTCGACTGGTCGAGAGAGCGGTTCACCATGGACGAGGGCCTATCAAAGGCCGTACGTGAAGTGTTTGTTAAGCTGTATGACGAAGGCCTTATTTATCGCGGCAAGAGATTGGTCAATTGGGATCCTGTGTTACACACCGCCGTGTCTGACCTCGAAGTCGTGTCACAGGAAGAAGACGGTTACATGTGGCACATGCGCTATCCGTTGGTAGGGGAAGCCGGGCATATCATCGTTGCCACCACGCGCCCAGAAACGATGCTCGGCGATGCCGCCGTTGCGGTCCATCCCGACGATGAACGATACCGGCACCTGGTTGGAAAAGTCGTCGAGCTACCACTGACGGGACGCAACATCCCCGTTATCGCGGATGATTACGTTGACCCCGAATTTGGTACCGGTTGCGTCAAGATTACGCCGGCCCACGACTTTAATGACTACCAAGTGTGGCAGCGACATAAAGAGGCGCCTTTATTACGCCAGGTGCCGCAAAACGGATTGATCAATATCTTCACCGTAGACGCAAGACTCAAACAAACCGCGGGAGACGACGGTGGTTTTGGGGCCGTTCGGCCGTCGGGGCCTGAGGTTCAGCGACATGAGGACCAGGTGAGTACGACGTTCAGTTTGATTCCTGAAAAGTATCGCGGCATGGATCGCTTTGAGGCACGCCAGGCAATCGTTGCCGACCTGGAGGCCAACGGCCTGCTCGAAAAAGTAGACAAACACCGTCTAATGGTACCCCGCGGTGATCGCTCCCACGCCGTCATTGAACCTTTCCTTACCGACCAATGGTTTGTCAAAGCCGGCCCACTCGCGCAACCCGCTATAAAGGCCGTAGAAAACGGAGATATCCGGTTTGTACCGGAGAATTGGTCCAATACTTACTATGAATGGATGCGCAATATCGAAGACTGGTGTATCAGTCGCCAGATCTGGTGGGGGCACCGCATCCCCGCGTGGTATGACCACCAGGGTAACGTTTACGTCGGCCACGACGAAGAGGAAATTCGCACGCAGCACAACGTGGCACAAGACGTAACGTTGATTCAAGATCCCGATGTACTGGACACTTGGTTTTCATCGGCGCTTTGGCCCTTCTCCACCCTTGGTTGGCCCGATAAAACACCTCAATTGGCCACGTTCTACCCAACCAGCGTACTGGTTACCGGTTTTGACATCATCTTTTTCTGGGTGGCGCGTATGATCATGATGGGCCTTAAGTTCACGGGTGATGTTCCCTTCAGAGAAGTTTATATCCATGGCCTGGTGCGCGACGCGGACGGCCAGAAAATGTCAAAATCCAAAGGCAATGTCCTAGACCCTATCGATCTTATCGATGGTATCGGTCTCGAGGAATTGGTTCAAAAACGCGTTGCCGGCTTGATGCAACCGGAGATGGCCGCCAACATCGAGAAAGTCACCCGTAAACAATACCCCGAAGGCATCCCTCCCTTTGGCACCGACGCTCTGAGGTTCACGTTTGCGGCATTGGCATCCACCGGACGGGATATCCGCTTTGATATGGGTCGCATCGAAGGTTATCGCAACTATTGCAACAAATTGTGGAATGCCGCGCGTTACGTTCTCATGAACACGGAAGGCCACGATACCGGCGTCGACAATCCGGATATGACGTTTAGTCTCGCGGATAGATGGATTCTGTCGCGGCTAGAAAACGTCGAACGCAATGTCTGTGAAGCATTCGCCAACTACCGGTTCGACCTGGCGGCCAATGCGGTGTACGAGTTCACGTGGAATGAGTACTGCGATTGGTACCTCGAATTTGCCAAGCCGATTTTAACCACCACTAACAACCCCGAGGCCCTCGCGCGGGGCACCCGCCATACCTTGGTTCACGTGCTTGAGAGTATATTACGTTTGGCGCACCCCATTATTCCGTTCATCACAGAAGAAATCTGGCAGCGCTTAGCGCCCTTAGCGGGAAAACACGGTGACACCATCATGCTCCAACCTTATCCGCAAGCCGGCAGCGGCAATATCGACCATGAGGCGGTCCGCGAAATGGAATGGGTGATGGCTTTCATTCTGGGTGTAAGAAGAATTCGCGGCGAAATGAATATCGCACCCAATAAAGCGCTTCCTGTCATATTGCAACAGGGATCTTCCGAAGATAAGGCGAGGTATGAACGAAATCAACACTACCTCATCACGTTAGGCAAGTTAACCTCGGTGAACTGGATTGACGAAAGCGAAGAAGCCCCCCAGGCGGCCCCAGCCTTGGTGGGAAACATGAAGATTCTTATCCCCATGGCTGGCCTCATAGACAAGGGTTCAGAGATCGCGCGCCTTGAAAAAGAAATAATAAAAATTGCGAAAGACCTAAGTAAATGTGAAGCGAAGTTGGCTAATGACAACTTCATGGCGCGCGCTCCGGCCGAAGTTGTAGCCAAAGAGCGGCAGCGCGTCGAACAATTTCGCTCCGCTATCACCAATTTGAGCGACCAACTAGCACGAATCAAGTCGCTTTGAACCGTTTACCGCCCGCATTTTTCGCTCGCGCGGGCTGCGATTATCCAGCAACCGAAACCCAAACTCGCTCACCCCAATAAAACTTATAACGCGCAAGCGTTATCGGGCCGTCATGTGCATGACTTTCTTAAAATCAATCTATTAGCGTCCTTTAAACCTTTATACACAGGTGGTGAAAAAAGCCCGCGACCGGCCGATACATTAGTCAAAGGAAACGGTCTCCGAAGTCCTGGAATGCTACAGCCTGATACCGTGGCATCGCCATCCGCTATAGAAGGAGATCGGTTTTAGACGACAGGCATTTAAAGGCCTACCTAGGACAAAAAGGACGCGTGCTTATGAAACAGCTGATTCTTCTATTCGTTTGCGGGCTTGTCACGGCCAACGTATGCGCCGGGGGATTCCCTTTTTTTCGATCTAGCCCCTCTTCATCGCAGCAGGTGAAAACGGGAATCATTGCTAAAAATAAACACTTAGAGAACACTCTAGGCGGCAGCGTCTCCCGAGCCATGTTCACACGCGCGGTCGTGAACCGCGAACCCATCGACACGCTCACTGAAATCAAAAACAACCTCAATCATGTTTATTTTTTTTCAGAGATAAAAGGCCTAATGGGTGAGACCGTATTCCATCGCTGGGAATTTAACGGCGAGGTCGTGGCGGAAAAAAAATTCCAGGTAGGCGGACCACGATGGCGAGTGTGGTCAAGCCAAGTCGTACTGCCCGATCTTATTGGCGAATGGAAAGTCTATGTTCTTGATATGACGGGGCGCATTATTCGTGAAGCCATCTTCAACTATGTTCCACTGTTGGCGCGATAGTGGCGGGCGAAACACGTGCCAAATCGAACCCCGGCTAGACCTCGCGGGTTGCATTAAACGCGATGTCAGGCCAACGCTCCATGGATAAACCCAGATTGACCCGCGTTGGAGCGAGGTAAGTCAAGTTACCGGAACCATCCAGCGCAAGGTATTGGCTGGTCTTGCGCTGAAACTCGTTGAGTTTCGAATCGTCTTCGCAATCGATCCAACGAGCGGTGGCTACCTGAATATTCTCAAAACCGCACTCGACGCCGTACTCAGTTTTTAGCCGATGAGCAACCACGTCGAACTGCAGCACACCAACGGCACCAAGAATCAAGTCGTTATTATCCAGCGGTTTAAAAAGCTGCGTTGCGCCCTCCTCGCACAGTTGTTGCAATCCTTTCTGTAGCGCTTTCATACGCAACGGGTCACGTAGACGAGCACGCCGAAACAGCTCCGGCGCGAAATGAGGGATGCCCGTGAATTTCAACTCTTCGCCGGCCGTGAAGGTGTCTCCCACCTGGATGGTACCGTGATTATAGAGGCCGATGATGTCGCCAGGATAAGCCGTTTCTACGTGTTCCCGGTCCGAGGCCATAAACGTTACGGCATTGGAGATCCGAACATCTCGCCCCATCCGAACATGGCGAACTTTATCGCTCTTTGAGAAGCTCCCAGAACACACCCGCAAGAACGCAATTCTGTCCCGATGTGCGGGATCCATATTCGCCTGGATCTTAAAGACAAAGCCACTAAACGCGCTTTCGTCCGGCGAAACCTCACGCGTTTTCGTTTCCCTTGCCTGCGGGGGCGGGGCGTAGGCCGCAAACGCATCGAGCAATTCTCTAATACCGAAATTATTAATGGCCGAACCGAAAAACACCGGTGTGAGCTCTGCGTCGAGAAAGGCTTGTTGATCGAATTCATGACTGGCCCCTTTTACTAATTCGATTTCCTCGCGTAAATCGTCGACGTTTGAGCCCAATAACGTCTTGAGTTTGGGATTGTCTAATCCTTGGATAACTTCCCCGGACTGTATCTTGCCGCCGTGCGTGGGGCTGAACACGTGGATACTCTCCGTGGCAAGATTAAAAACACCTTTAAATTGCTTGCCCATTCCGAGAGGCCACGTAATCGGCGCGCATTGTATATTGAGGACGTTCTCAACCTCATCGAGGAGCGAAATTGGATCTCGACCCTCGCGATCTAGTTTATTAATGAACGTGATGATGGGCGTGTCCCGCAGGCGACAGACGTCCATGAGCTTAATAGTCCGCTCCTCGACGCCCTTTGCGCTGTCGATAACCATTAGAGCGGAATCCACCGCGGTCAGGGTTCGGTATGTGTCTTCGGAGAAATCCTCGTGACCGGGTGTATCCAATAGATTAATAACCCGTCCTTCGTGAAGGAATTGCATCACGGAGGTTGTAACGGAAATACCGCGCTGCTTTTCCAATTCCATCCAGTCGGACGTCGCGTGGCGGGCCGCCTTCCGGCCCTTAACAGAGCCGGCCAGCTGAATCGCGCCGCCGTAAAGCAGCAATTTCTCGGTAAGCGTGGTCTTGCCCGCGTCTGGGTGGGAAATAATCGCAAAGGTGCGGCGACGCGCTTTCTGTTCTAATACAACCGACATAATAGGCAGGCGATTATACAACAATTGGTCGGAAATAGCTGGCTCTTTGTCTGCAAATCCGCGCTTAACTTGATAACGGACCCCTTTTGATTAAAGTCTCCGCATTAAGCTGTCGATAACTCCCTTTGAAAAACCGGACACGGGGGCCGGGCGTCAGCTTTAGAACGCCGAACAAATCGACCACCTGCACCCAATTCTTCAGGAAGGAACGCGTGCCAACGCTTCAAGCACCGGCTACAGAGCATGTTGTTAATTGTTAATCACGGGACTTTTCTCGCCACACTGGACGCAGTCGATATAGAACAAATGGGATCGGATATTTCGCATGGACAACGCAACGACATTCCCTCCCCCAGCTAACGGCGCCGACCAATTTGAGCCGCCTAAAGCCGGCGATGTCGTCGTAATTTCGACAAAAAGCGGGGCCAACGTCAGCGGGAAACTGGTTTTATTCGATAGTAATAAAGGTTTTGTTGTTATCCAAATAAAGGGCAAAGAGGCACCGGTGAAGGTCCCGTTTCCGGGAATACAGTTTTTACATCTCCCGAGCCCCAAACAGTGGATAACGACGCAGAGCGACGAACCAGGCGAAGCAACGACTAAGGCGCCCTTTGAATCCTTCAAAGTTGTTTTCCATGATGGCACCGAAATGGACGGTGAAACCATTGGCTTCCGTGAGGACGGACACGGTATCTACCTCTATCCGAAGTACAGCCTAAATAAGTACGTCCAATCATTCGTTCCCTTCCAATCAATGAAAGAATGCCTGGTGGGTCAGGTCAAACTGTCGCTACCCGACAGCGCGGCGTCCAACGACGAGACGGCGGGACAAACGAATCGCGAAAGGAAGACCGCGCCCCAAAAGAAAGGCGCAAGTATTACTGAATATCTCGCAAGCACGGCTATAACAAATCCCGAGGATTTACTCGACGCCCTAGAGCGCCATAAGTCCATCCCCCATTTGAAGCTGGGCGAGATTCTAGTGGGCGAAAATCTAGCGACGGAGGAGCAAATTGATCAGGCCCTCGAAGATCAAAAGAACCGCAAAGGAACCCCGCTCGGCAAAATACTTATCGAGAAAGGCGTGGTTACAACCAGCGAGATACAACAAAGTCTCGCTAAGAAACTGGGTATTCCATTTGTCAACCTGAATAAGTTCGAGTACTCAAGCGATGCGCTCGACCGGGTGCCATTAAGCATCGCGGAACAGCATATTGTTATTCCGATCCAATTTTTTGAAGATAAACTGGTCGTCGCCATTGAGAACCCCATGAACTGGGATGCCCTAGATGCGGTTAGCTTTCACACCAACATGAAAGTCGAACCGGTCATGGCCACTGAAGAAGATATCATCAAGGCCATAAGCGCGAAGTACATGATCGACGGTATGGCCGACGAAAGCATCGACCAAATGACCGAGCAGGACACCAGCTTAACGGCGGTCGAGTACAATGAGGACGACGAAGACGACGAGGGTATAGCTGACAATATCGTCGTCAAGCTGCTAAATAAGATCATCGTTGATGCGCAAGCCAATGACACCTCCGACATCCATATCGAACCCAGTCCCGGTCAAGAGAAAGTTCTGGTCCGTTTCCGCAAAGACGGCAGCTTGATTAAATATCACGAGATACCGGGCCACTACAAAAGCGCCCTCATCTCACGAATCAAAATTCTTGCCAAACTGGATATTTCCGAAAAGCGCCGCCCCCAGGACGGCAAGATCGAATTCAAAAAGAGCAACGGCGAAAAGCTCGAACTCCGTATTGCCATTGTGCCGACAGTAAACGGTCAGGAAGACGTGGTCATGCGGATCCTTGCCAGTGGCAAACCCATACCGTTAGACAAACTCGGCCTCAGCGAGTACAACTATACCGAACTTAAGAAAGCTGTCTCCAAACCCTATGGCTTGTTTCTAGTGTGCGGACCAACCGGCTCCGGTAAAACAACGACGCTGCATTCGGTACTCGGCTATATCAACACCCCGGAGCGAAAAATCTGGACCGCGGAGGACCCCGTCGAAATCACGCAGAAAGGATTACGGCAAGTGCAAGTCAACAGTAAGATCGGGCTGGACTTTGCCGCCGCCATGCGCGCCTTTCTTCGCGCCGACCCCGATGTCATCATGGTGGGTGAGATGCGTGACAAAGAGACTGTCCATATTGGGGTTGAGGCCTCCCTAACGGGTCACTTAGTGTTTTCGACCTTACACACCAACAGTGCCCCGGAGAGTGTCGTGCGGTTATTGGATATGGGCATGGACCCCTTCAATTTTGCCGATGCGCTGCTCGGTATCCTCGCCCAACGTCTAGCGAAGCGACTTTGCGCCAGCTGCAAGGAAGCCTATGTCCCAACAACGGAAGAAATAATGCAACTCGTAAAAGAGTACTGTATCGAGTTCTTGCGAGAATCCACCAGCGAGGTAGAAGAGCAGGCCATTTATGATAGGACCGTGAAAGAATGGGAGGAAAAATTCACTCAAGGCGACCAGTTCACCCTATACAGAGCCGTTGGCTGCCCCGATTGCGATGACTCCGGGTACCGCGGCCGCATCGGCCTCCACGAACTGATGATCGGTTCCGACGCGATCAAACACGATATCCTCGAGCAAGCGCCCGTTTCCAAACTCATTCAAACAGGCCTCGCCGACGGCATGCGCTCCCTGCGGCAGGACGGCATTGAAAAAGTGGTGCAAGGATTTACGGACATAAAATGTGTCCGCGCGGTCTGTGCTAAGTAGTGGCAGGTATTGGGTGCATTGGACACTCTCTTTTAAGTACGTATGTCTCTGTACGGCATAGACGGGCTGTGCCCACGGAACACCACGTGGGTATTTGCCGGGAAATGCGGATTTGCCAATATTCAACCTTGGCGATGCTGATGAGTAGGGTCTCTCGAACGTATCAGTTGACCCAAGAATACGCGTCCGGCCTACGGTGTATTGAGCCGATCCTCATTCCCTTATGGACTTGAGAACGTAGCAAAACGTGGGGCGCACAGCGTTTAGAACGGGCAACACGTTCACGTTGCAAGGCGCAACGTACGAGAATGGAGCGTTGTCTCCGGATGAATTATCGGCGCATCGCGCAGACGAGCAGCCTTTAGAGGTTCTCGCACTCCCAACTCGAGGAAGTTAAAACCTATGAATACGACAACACGCGATTATGAGACGTGCTCCCAGAGCATAAACGCCAATGCGCCTTATTCTTCGCGCGCTCCACGGATACTCGCCTTTGTTCTACTCACTACAGCCTGGTCTTTGGGTTGGTCGGCGGAACCGCTTGAGACACAGCATGCCCAACTGGTTAACCAAAGCGTACCCAAGCGACTGGTAACCGGGGAAAGCGCGCCCATAGAAATTAAGATCAAGAACGTTGAAACCAACGCCTGGACTGTGCAAGACGACATCTCCGTCGTACTAAAACCACTACCCAAAAACCAAACATGGGAAACTTCCGAGGTTAAACTCGGGCCCGATGACCGGGTTGCGCCCGGAGAGACAAAAACCTTTCGTTTCGATATCATCGCACCGAAAACACCGGCAACCTACACGTTCAGTTGGGACCTGCTAAAAAACGGCCAATCATTGCTCGCACCCCAGCACCCGGTGGCGACACCCGTAATCGTAGAAGATCCATTCGTACGCGCCAAGTTTGTCTCTCAGCTCTCGCCCGACCGGATTGCGGTCGGCGGAAAATTCAAAGTCTTAATCCAATATAAAAATATTGGTAAGGGCAGCTGGAGCAACGACCACGGTTACTACCTTGTCGCGCGTTCACCGCAAGCGAAGAAAATATGGGGCGTGGATACAGTGCATCTCGATGGCGGCAGCCGTATCCTGCCAAATGAAACCGCAACATTCTCGTTTTCTTTAACCGCCCCCCGGCGACCGGGCCAATACGATTTTCAGTGGCAGATGTTTCAGACGGAAAAACGATGGTTTGGCGATGCCGCACCTAAATTGAGCATTGTTGTCGGCGATGGTGAAGCCCATACTTCCTCACCGCTGAGAGCCGAGTTTGTCTCTCAAACCGTGCCGGAGATTATGCTCGCGGACAACACCTACCTCGTTACGGTTGTCTATAAAAATATTGGCTCAACGGATTGGCGCTCACCGCAGTTCCACCTGAGTGCACAGAATCCACCTAAGAATCTAAATTGGCTTATAGACCGAGTGAACCTGGACGCGCTTGAGGTGATTCCGCCCGGAAACATCAAGGTTTTTCGTTTTAACGTAAGAGCACCCTCCGACCCTGGCTCCTACCATTTCCAATGGCAGATGACCACAGCATCCGGCGTCCCATTTGGTGATAGAAGCGAAGACCGTATTATTAATGTCAAAAGCGAATAACCGCCTAAAACCGGTGCCGCCACGCTAACGGTCTGTCGGGCGGAGGAGATAACCGCGTTGTTCGCTTGCGTATAAGGGCCACGGAAAAAAATAATTATCCAACCTTGCTTGTCTTTTCACTCAGCTTCTGCGTTACGGCAAGTGTTACATATTTCAATATGCGCCACTTGCCGCGCCTTGAATCTGAGCAAAAA
>CALZJI010000010.1 GCA_945787615.1 uncultured Chromatiaceae bacterium
CTTATCGCCGCTCCTTCGGTAAGTAGCGTCAGTTCGGAATTTGATTCCAGTAATCGTGCGGTTATCGATCTGCTGGCGAACTGGCTGGATGACCTTGGCTTTGTCGTTGAGATCATGCCGTTGCCGACGCAACCGCTTAAGGCCAATCTGTTGGCAACCTGGGGTAAGGTCGATAGCGGTAGCGCCGGATTGATGCTGGCGGGGCATACCGATACCGTCCCCTACGACGCGACATTTTGGCGGCATGATCCGTTTCACTTGACCGAGCATGAAGGGCGGCTCTATGGATTAGGCGCCTCGGATATGAAAAGCTTCTTCGCCTTGGCGATCGAGGCGGCGTTGGGATTCGATCCCGAACAATTTAAACAACCCTTGACGATCCTCGCGACCGCCGACGAAGAAAGCTCAATGGACGGCGCCCGGTTATTGGTGGAACGCGGTTGTCCGCACGTGCGTTATGCGGTGATTGGTGAGCCAACCGGGCTACGTCCGGTCAATGCCCACAAGGGCATCATGATGGAGGCGCTACGCTTGATTGGCCGCGGTGGCCATTCCAGCGATCCATCGCTGGGTCGTAGCGCTTTGGAGGCGATGCAGCGGGTGATTGACGAGTTACTAAACTGGCGCACAGCGTTGCAGGCACAGTATAAGAATCCGCGGTTTCGCGTACCGGTGCCGACCTTAAACCTCGGCTATATTCGTGGCGGGGATAATCCTAACCGCATCTGTGAGACCTGCGAACTGCACTTTGATCTACGCCCGTTGCCAGGAATGGCCTTGGATGAACTGCGTGAGCAGATCACTCAGCGGGTAGAGCACGCGCTAGCGGGAAGTGGCGTCGATTATGAGTCATTTTCCCTGTTCCACGGTACCCCGCCCATGCATACCGCCGAGGATTCGCCGATTATTGTGGAAAGCGTTAAGTATTGTGGCCATCATCCACAGGCGGTGTCGTTTTGCACCGAAGGGCCTTATTTGCATCAACTGGGTATCGACACCGTCATTCTCGGCCCCGGCGATATCGATCAGGCGCATCAGCCGGATGAATATCTGGCCGTGGAACGCATCGCGCCGGGTGTCGAAATATTGGGCAAGCTGATACGTCGATTTTGCCTCTAGCACGCATGCCTCATCAGGTCTAGGCGAACGGGCGCTAAGAATTACAAACGAGCTCCTGGATTCCGCCGGGTTCCATCCAGGCTACGAATATACGTCGCCAGGGTGACGCATTTCCCGCGAGAATTCTTACGAGAAATGCGCCCGGCGGTTTACGCTATTGAAACAAGGCAAGATACTGAGCGTAACCTTCCTGCTCCAGATCTCCTTTTTCTACAAATCGCAGCGCTGCGGAGTTTATGCAGTAACGCTTCCTGGTGGGTTCGGGGCCGTCGTTAAAAACGTGGCCTAGATGCGAATCGGCATACCGGCTTCGTACTTCGGTGCGCGGAAAAATCAGTTTGAAATCCCTTTTCTCAACGATCAGCTCATCCTCCAGCGATTTAGTAAAACTCGGCCAACCAGTGCCGGAATCGAACTTATCTTTGGATGAAAAGAGCGGCTCGCCGCTAACGATGTCGACATAGATGCCGTCGCGTTTTTCATCCCAATATTCGTTGTCAAAGGGCCGTTCCGTGCCTTCTTTCTGCGTAACCTTGTATTGCAGGGGCGTTAGCTGTGCCCGCAACTCGTCTTCGCTAAGCTTACGGTATGTAACCGTCTTATTTGGTGTATAGTCACTGTAGTTCACGTGTATCTCCTCTCCCCAGGTTTTTTCCAGATATTGGTCGCGACCGGAGTTGTAGCGATAGAACTTGTAACGCACGGGATTCTTGGTGTGATAATCCTGATGGTAGTCTTCCGCTTCGTAAAACGTAACCGCCGGTACTATAGGCGTCACGATCGCGTCACGATATCGACCACTTGCGTTCAAAGCGCTCTTCGATGTTTCGGCGGCGGCCCTCTGTTGATCAGTGTGGTAGTAGATCGCAGTCGCGTATTGTTCGCCACGGTCCACAAACTGCCCACCCGCGTCGGTGGGATCAACGGTGCGCCAGAATGCGGCTAGAAGACCTTCAAAAGTGATCACGTCTGGGTCGTAATACACTTGGACGCCTTCCACGTGCCCTGTGCCACCACGGGACACTTGTTTGTAGCGCGGGTTCTTAACGTGCCCCCCCGTGTAGCCCGATATCGTTTTAACGACACCAGGAACCTTGTCAAAGTTGGACTCCACGCACCAGAAACAGCCCCCGGCGAAAGTGGCGACGGCGAGCGCGCTGTCGCGTTTGTTATGCGGTAATGCGGAATCGTTTGCGGCATTGACGATAAGCGTCGTCACCGCAGTAGCCGCCAAGGCTAAACCAATTATCGCTTTCTTCATTCTCTAACTCCTACAAGTAAATGTAAATCAAGTCTGCATCAATGGGGAAGTTCCGCGCCGGCCCAGAGATGGGAAAATTTGACACAATGGATCAGAATGCTTCTAAATTGTTTCAAATCGATCCCACCCGGCAGCTCGAAGTCTTGTGCGCCTTTCATTTTTTTGAATAGCACTGACTTATCGCTGGTCTCTAAACGCCCAACGACCAAGGCATCGGTGCTCGCGTTTCCGTTGCTCAGCTCTGAGAACGGCCGAGGCGACATCAGAACATGAAGATCAGGCCCGTTCTTAGTTTCAAAGTCCTCGCCAAGCTTCACAACCAAACGGCCGCCCACGTCAACGATTCTCCAAACACCGTTCACCGCATAGTCCGCCGTTGCCCAGCGCCCTTCGGCAACAACCTGTTCTGCCATCGTCGCGAAGCTAAGGACAAAAGAGACCAAAAACAAAGGTACTCGCAGCATTGCAATCTCCTTAATTTCCTAAACGGAATCGCCTTGGATGAACTTAGGTAATCCATAAAACCCTATGTTACGGATTCAGACCACGCTAAACAGTGGCGAGTTGCGGTAAAAAATCAATTGTTAGGAAAATGTTATACATTCGTTAGATTTGACGCGGCTAACGGTCCTTCGGTCTCGCACGTTCGCAAGATTGAGACGCACGGGCAGTCGAGCCCTCACTGTAAAAGCCTAATACGGTGTAAGCAGTAAATCTCAAACTTTTACAACAACTTAACGCGTTTTTGTTTACGTCTGTTGTTACACCTCTAAATCCGGCTGTGCCTTAACCATGCGGATTGTGTCGCCATTGCGAGGCAGGCAGTCACGGTCTTGCAACTCAACGCCGCGCGGGTATAGAGTTTTAATTTCATATAAACCAAACAATTACGGCTCATCAACCAGAACGGCACAGCTTTTGCTATCTCAACTGTACCCCTCAATGAAAATGGAAAGGAGTAAATAATCATGTTTGAGAATGTAACCAACAATGAAGCCATCCTGAGGTTCTTGATCGGTATGTTGCTGGTAGTCATGCTATTGGTACTCGACCTAACATCCCAGTGGATCGCCGTAACGGCCATGGGAGCGTGTTACCCGGTCTTTACCGCGATCATGAAATGGGATCCGTTATACGCCTTGTTGGATTACCTCGGGGAGCACGTTGCCCTAGTGGATCGTAGGTACGGTGAAGCAGCTGTGACCGCTTAAGTACGGTTAATTCGAACAACAATTCTCTTATCATTCTGTGTTTAGTCAGGCTGAGACTCCCTCCCCTACCCCTCAGCCTGATTTTTTTTCCTGCGCACGTTCGAACCAAACAGCCAACTGAGGTCGACGGGTATTTCTTTACGTATGCAAGTTTTGAAGTTAGTTTGACAGGTACACACCTAACGTTGTTGCAACACTTCATGTAGGTTGGGTTGAGGAACGAAACCTAACGGATCTGTCTTTGTACAATGGACCAAAATTTCTTCGCGTAAGATCGCTGTTATACCCATCACGGCTAGATTTCTCCGAGAAAGTGTACATCACACGCATTCCGTGACAAAGCCCTCAGGCGACGAATCTGTATACAGCGTTAGGGCCTAGCATGGTTTGCTAAAAGACGGCCTAAATGGGTCCAAGAATCCCTCATCGCTGTGCTATACAACCATCCAGTCCGCTTCTCCGATGAGCATCACTCATCGCGACCGGAAAAAAACACGGTCGCGAAACACGAGAAACGCCGCCCCAGCTCGAACTGGCAAGTTTGCCGACAGCAGACAAAAAGGGCTGAGATGTGTTATCTTTTCCGGCCTGTATTTGAAGAGAATGAAAATACAAGGAGGTGAACGCCAAAAATTTAAGGGGCAGCATGTATCTTCTCAAAAACTTAGGGCCACGGAAAAAAATTATTTTCCAACCTTGCTTGTCTTTTTGCTCAGCTTCTGCGTTACGGCAACTGTTGCATATTCCAATATGCGCCACTTGCCGCGCCTTGAATCTGAGCAATAATCCGGCGCAATATTTGGATAATTATTATTTTCCGCGACCCTTAACGAGCACTCATTGTCTTAGTGTCATTGTCTTAGTCTTCTTCTTACCGCTCGCAACGCCCATCGCTGTCGCGGCGCTAAACGCAACTGATGACGCTATTGTCGTTGCGGTTGACGGCACTGGCTCCGTAACGGTTTTGGACAACGATAGCGGCGATACTAATCATCTTACAGTTGTTGACATAACGGTACCATCCTTCGGTGATGTACACTTAGAAAATACCGGCATACTCACTTACACGGCCAATGATGCCTTTAACGGGACCGACGCGTTTTCTTATACGGTCACCGATGCGAATTGGACTTTTATAGGCCCGGAGAATGCGTCAGTTTCAGCAGTAGCGATTAATCCTTCGTCGCCGGATGTCGTCTATATCGGCACAGCCAACGGCGGAATTTATAAAAGTACTGACGGCGGGTCAATGTGGCATTCTGCAAATAACGGGCTAACCAAACCCATATCTGACCTGACCGTCACATCGCTCGTCGTTGATCCCACTAATACTCATATTCTTTATGCGGGCACCAATCAGCTCGTTTTCAAAAGTAGTGACGGTGGAGAAAACTGGATACCGTACGCCGACGGGTTGCAGACGATCGAACCGTCTTCTTCTGATGGTGCGCTTTTAACGACTCGGCCATTGGTTATCAACAAACTCGCCATTAATCCGAAAACACTTGAGCATTTATACGCAGCGACGACCGATGGCATCTTTAAAAGCGAAAACGGGGGTACAACGTGGGTTCAACTCCGTGACGATACCGCTCTTACCGATACGGTGCATGACCTCATTGTAGATCCGTTGTCACCAGATATCCTATACGCAAGCAACATTGACGGAGTACATAAAAGCGACAATGGCGGCGTGAGCTGGCGAACCTTAAACATCGAAACATCAGTTTTTTCTCTTGCCATTGACCCTTCCGAACCCAAGAACGTCTACGCAGTCACCGATCCGACGATATACCTAAGTCGGGATGGCGGCGAAACATGGGCAGAATCACTAGGGCTTGGCCCTGGCGGACAAATTTTTATAGCCTCGTCACTGACTGTTGATCCACTAGACTCTTCGACGCTTTATGCGACAAACACGCTAGGCGCATACAAAAGTACAGATAAGGGAGAAACTTGGACGCCGTATGAAAACAGCCCATCCTGGATGAACGCAAGTTCGCTAGCCATTAATCCGACCGATTCGACAACATTGTACATAGGATCATGGTCAAGTGGTGTATATAGAAGCACCGATGGACTCTCTACGCTAACCAAAACCAACAACGGATTGTTCAATGTCGATATACGATCCCTGGCTATCGAAGAAACTTCGGAGACAATTTATGCCGCCTCGGTGGACAATGCCGTATACATCAGCCGAGATAGCGGTCTTACGTGGGGCGCGAGCCTTTTGCCGATTAATGTTAACTCGCTGGTGGAGAAAGTGATGACGTCGGCGAATTTACCCGGTGTAGTCTATGCAGGTACTTTTTCCGAAGGAGTATTCAAAAGCATGGACAGCGGCGTTACCTGGAAAGAGGTAAACACGCTAGCCGACATCAAACAACGGGTTTCCGAAATCGCTATTGATCCGGCGTTACCCGAAACCGTATACGTGGGCACTAGCGGTAATCGACGAGGCGGCGTATTCGCCTCGACCGACGGGGGTCAGGCATGGGTCAAGATTAATAACGGACTCACTGGCGTCTACGTTACGGCGCTTACCATTGATCACGCAAATCCCAGGACACTCTATGCGGCTTCTCACGGCGGTCGGAACGGATTGTATTCCGATGTAGCCATCTATAAAAGCACGGACAGCGGGCAAATATGGCAAAAGGTTTACAGTGATCCGCTCGTTGACAGACCAGCGACTTCTGAATCTTCAGAGTACCCGAGAATCTTTTATTCGTTACTCGTGGAGCCGACAAACAACTCGCTCCTATATGTGGGGACCGACAACGCGATTCTAAACAGTTCCGACGGCGGCCTAACGTGGAACGAGCATGCCTTACCCGGTGTTGGCGCGATAAACGAACTAATCACATCTGACGAGAATCCCTCTATTCTCTATGCAGCGACGACTCAAGGTGTTTACATGAGCACTAACGGAGGCGAAGGCTGGACCACCATCAACACGCTTGCTCCGTTGGGATCAGTTCTTGGGCTCGCGCAACGGCGCAGCGCACCTTCCCGGTTGCTGGCCGCC
>CALZJI010000011.1 GCA_945787615.1 uncultured Chromatiaceae bacterium
GGCCCAGCTTCTGTGTTGCGACAAGGGTTACATAAAGCGATTATGCGCCCCTTGCCGCGCCTTGAATCTGAGCCAAAATCCGGCGCAATCTTTGGACAATTATTTATTTCCGCGGCCCTAACACACCCTCAACACCACTGAGTAACACACGGGACGGAAATAAAGACGAAAAATAATACCGATTAAAAACCTTGAAAAGCGCCAGCTTTGCCCCCAGCTATAGAGCCAGCGGAGGTAGAAAAATGCGAATGGATAAATTAACCAGTAAGTTGCAGATGGCGCTGGCCGATGCCCAGTCTCTCGCGGTAGGTCGGGATCACCAATTCATTGAACCGATTCATCTTATGATCGCGCTGCTCGACCAAGAAGGCGGAACGGCGCGCTACGTGTTAACCCAAGGCGGAGTGAACGTCAACAGCTTACGTTCACAACTCGGCGATGCCCTTGAGAAACTGCCCAGCGTCCACGGCACAGCGGGCGACGTGATGATTTCCAACGACTTGGGCCGGCTGTTAAATGTGACGGACAAACTCGCCCAGCAGCGAAAAGACCAGTTTATTTCCAGCGAGCTGTTCGTCTTGGCTGCTGTGGATGATCGGGGAAGGTTGGGCGAGTTACTGCGCCAAAACGGCGCCACAAAAGGATCAATCGAACAATCCATCGACCGGATTCGTGGCGGCGAGAGCATTGACGACCCCAATGCAGAGGAACAACGTCAAGCACTCGAGAAATACACCATTGATCTCACCGAGCGCGCGGAACAAGGAAAGCTTGACCCGGTAATCGGTCGTGACGATGAAATCCGTCGAACTATTCAAGTTTTACAACGACGCACCAAGAACAATCCCGTGTTAATCGGTGAACCTGGCGTGGGTAAAACGGCAATTGTCGAAGGCCTTGCCCAGCGTATAGTGAACCGCGAAGTACCCGAAGGATTGAAAGGCAAGCGATTACTCTCCTTAGATTTAGGCGCGCTCATCGCGGGAGCAAAATTCCGTGGCGAATTCGAAGAACGGCTAAAGGGTGTGCTCAACGACCTCGCTAAACAAGAAGGACAAATAATACTCTTCATCGATGAGTTGCATACGATGGTTGGTGCCGGCAAGGCGGAAGGCGCCATGGATGCCGGTAACATGCTCAAACCGGCTCTCGCGCGCGGCGAGCTCCACTGCGTCGGCGCAACGACACTCGATGAATACCGGGAACACCTAGAAAAAGACGCCGCATTGGAACGGCGTTTCCAAAAAATACTCGTCGACGAACCCAGCGTTGAAGATACCATTGCGATATTACGCGGGCTGAAAGAAAAATACGAAGTACACCACGGTGTAGAAATCACCGACCCCGCTATTGTCTGCGCCGCGACGCTTTCGCAACGTTACATCAGCGACCGCCGCCTCCCCGATAAGGCTATTGACCTGGTTGACGAAGCGGCCAGCCGTATACGCATTGAGATCGACTCCAAGCCTGAAGAAATGGATCGGCTCGACCGGCGATTGATTCAGCTCAAAATCGAGCAGGAAGCCCTCAAAAAGGAAACCGACGACGCCTCAAAAAAGCGCCTAGGAGATTTACGGGATGAAATTTCCAAACTTGAACGGCAATACGCCGATCTCGAGGAAATTTGGAAAGCGGAAAAAGCCGCCTTGCAGGGTACGGCACACGTTAAGGAAGAGCTGGACCGGGCCCGTATTGAATTGGAAACCGCTCGCCGTGCCGGTGATCTGACACGCATGTCCGAATTACAATATGGCCAAATTCCCGAATTGGAGAAACGCTTGCTGGCGGCAAATGAGTCTGAGCAAAAAGAAACCAAGTTACTGCGTAACCGCGTTACGGATGAGGAAATTGCCGAAGTGATTTCCAAATGGACGGGTATTCCCGTCACCAAGATGTTAGAAGGCGAACGCGACAAACTGCTACGCATGGAAAGTGCACT
This sequence comes from uncultured Chromatiaceae bacterium, assembly GCA_945787615.1. Classification (GTDB taxonomy): domain Bacteria; phylum Pseudomonadota; class Gammaproteobacteria; order JAADHS01; family JAADHS01; genus CALZJI01. Next base: position 1,940 of record CALZJI010000011.1, read on the forward strand.
TCATAAGCGCGTTGTAGGACAATCCGAAGCCGTCAAAACCGTCTCTAATGCTATCCGCCGCTCGCGAGCCGGTTTGGCCGACCCCAACCGACCCAATGGTTCGTTCCTTTTTCTCGGCCCGACGGGCGTGGGTAAAACCGAGTTGACCAAAGCACTCGCGGCGTTTCTTTTCGACACCGAAGACGCCATGGTGCGTATTGATATGTCAGAGTTCATGGAAAAGCATTCCGTAGCCCGGCTAATTGGCGCACCACCCGGCTACGTCGGCTACGAAGAAGGTGGATATTTGACCGAACTGGTACGTCGTAAACCTTACTCCGTGATTCTCCTAGACGAAGTAGAAAAAGCCCATCCCGATGTGTTTAACATCTTGTTGCAGGTCTTGGATGATGGCCGCCTTACCGATGGCCACGGCCGTACGGTCGATTTTCGCAATACGGTGATCGTTATGACCTCCAACTTGGGTAGTCAGTTGATCCAAGAACTGGCGGGCGAAGAACACTACGACGAGATGAAGATGGCCGTCATGGAGATTGTTGGCAAACATTTTCGGCCGGAGTTTATTAACCGCGTAGATGACGTTGTTGTGTTCCATCCCCTGGGCCGCGACCAAATCCACGCCATCGCCGAAATTCAGACGGATTATTTGCGTCGCCGTCTGCGGGAGCGAGAGTTTGGATTCGAACTCACTGCCGAGGCGTTGGACAAACTCGCTGAAGCGGGCTACGACCCCGTCTATGGCGCGCGCCCTCTTAAACGCGCCATACAACACAGCATTGAAAATCCGTTGGCTCAAGAAATCTTGTCCGGTCGGTTTGTGCCGGGAGAAACCATTGTAGTCGATGTGGACAACGACGCCATCGTGTTCAATCGGCAAGAAAATACGTCTACCGCTGCGTGAGCGGTACACAACCGGTATATAATTGCGCCCCATAGAGCTGGCGCCAAAATTAATTCACGTTTATGGGCGTCGAAGCGCCCGCTTGGCTAGGCACAAACACGCCGGAAAAAAGCGCCGGGGGCGTTTTTTAGCGCCAGGCCCCAGGGTGGGAGGTGAGGCGCGGGGATGCGCCGAACAATATTCGGGATCTTTCACGTTTTCGCAAAGCTACCGCGTCCTCGGCAACTGCGTCCTGCGTTGCCCTACCACCTACATCCCTGTAGGCGTGCTCTCGCCCCTTACCTACGTCCATGTAGGCAACGCGGCCAGGCGGGATGAATCGGCAATTTTGTACAGGGATGTGCTTATGCCGCGAATGGACGACCAAAGAGCGGTCAAAAATGTGAATTAATTTTGAAGGCAGCC
>CALZJI010000012.1 GCA_945787615.1 uncultured Chromatiaceae bacterium
CCATCTCGCCTGGCTGCGTTGCAAAAACTTGAAAGATATTTATATTCCGGCGTTTTTACGCCTTGCCAGGCGAGCGCCTCAACGCCCAAAATGTGAATTAATTATGACGCGAGCCCTTAGCCTAACATAGGATAAGCATTCTAGCCGTCACTATGGCGCCGTACGCTGCTCAACGGTATTTTGCTGGCGTGTCGGGTTCCAGACGGTCTCTGGGGACTTTCAAGGACCCACGCGTGGCCGTATATCACTTCATAGGTGGTAGGCAATACACCGTCGCGACGGAATTGTTCGTACGTCTCGACTAACGCGTTGAGCCGGCCCGCTCCTGTGAGTCCGCGCTGCCGCCCTGCGGTGACATTGTGGGCGCCGATTGCTTTTAACTCGCGCATTAATTGCATGACGTCCTTGTAGGTGAGGGTGACATACTCCACGTCCATCACCGGATCGGTAAAACCCGTTCTTATCAGTGCGTCGCCGATATCATGCATGTCGATAAATGTGTTGACATGAGTGTAAGGATCGACTTGGCTCCAACTGTAACGCAGCTCTTTTAGCGTGTCTGGACCGAAGCTGGAGAACATTAACAAGCCGCCCTTTCTTAATACGCGGTGGAATCCTGAAAATGTGTTGTCCAGATCAGTGCACCATTGTAGGGTCAGGTTGGAATACACCATTTCCATGCTGTCGTCGCCAATGGGCAGGTTTTCGGCGTCACCGCACAACCACGCGTGTTTGCCAAACCACCGTTTTAGTGGCGGCGTCCGACGGCGTGCCGTTCGCAACATGGATAATGCGATATCTAACGCGACGATTTGGGCGTGCTTATAGCGCTGAGCGAGCTTCTTGCTGCAACGGCCGGTGCCGGCGCCTACGTCCAAAATTCGCTCGGGATTAATGCGAATGAGATCCAAACGCTCGAGCATTCGGTTACCCACTTCGCGCTGCAGTACGGCAACGTCGTCATAGGCCGAGGCGGCGTTGTTAAACGCCGTTCTTACCAACACTTTGTCGATTGCGAATACGTTGTTTTTATCGTTCATTGAGAAAGCTCGAAATCTCGGAAATAAATGCCGTGGATTGATTGATGAAAGGTGCGTGCCCCGTATCGGAAAACGTGACTAGCCGAGCGTTGGCGATAAGGCGGGACAACGCTTTAGCGGCACTGTGTGGGGCCAGCATATCACGGTCGCCGTGTACAAGGAGCGTGGGATGAGGAATTTGGTCGGCAACCGCCGCCAAATTGGTTTTTTCCAGAATGCCTAGTCCTCCTTCTAAGGCATTAGGATTGGGTTTGGGGCGCGCAAGAAGCTGTTGTCGCAGTCTTTGAACGAGCGCGCGACTTTGTGCACTGCCCAATACCTGTAAGTTCAGGAAGCGCCGCATGGTGGCCGGGTAATCGCTAATGAGGTCGTCGGCGAATTGGCGAAATACCGCGGGCGCTATACCATGGGGCCAATCGGGAGCGGACACAAATTGTGGCGTACTGGAAACGAGAATAAGTTTATCTATGCGTTGCGGCTGGGTCAGTGCCACGTGCATGGCGACGGTACCCCCCAAGGACCAGCCTAACCAGTGCGCGGAGCTGGGCGTGACCTCAAGGATAGCGTTTGCCACGCTGTCTAGGCTAAAGGCATTCTCGTTAATACCGCTGAGACCATGACCGGGGAGTTCCACTAAGTGGATTCGCCATCGCCGCGCCATTAATGGCGCGATATTATCCCATACGCCGAGATTAAGACCCCAGCCATGTAACAGTACCACGTCTCGGCCGTCGCCAAGTGTTTTAACGTGGATGGTCATAACAGGGGTTGTAAGGTTTCGAGTAAGCGGTCGATGTCGCCACTCTTGTGGTTGGCGGAGAAGGTGATCCGTAACCGCGCGCTTCCTTTTGCTACAGTCGGGGGACGAATCGCCGTAATGAGAATGCCTTTTTCCTTGAGTGATTCGCTTAGCGATAGGGCGTCGGCCGCTTCCCCGATAATGAGAGGTTGAATCGGGGTCGCGCTTTCGAGCAAGGTCGTGCCGAGTTGTCGCGCCCCGTCGCGAAAGCGTTTGACCAGTTTTTCCAGATGGCGGCGTCGCCAATGCTCCTCTTTGACGAGCCGTAGGCTGGCGCGCGTCGCGTGCGCTATGGCGGGTGGGATGGCCGTGGTGTAAATATAGGTACGCGCTTTCTGTATTAGCGTCTCGATTAGGGCTTCGTCCCCGGCAACAAATGCGCCGAATGTGCCAAAAGCCTTGCCTAACGTACCCACAAGAATCGGTGCGTCGTCGCTGTTTAGGCCATGACGAGAAAGACTGCCAGCGCCGTGGTTGCCGACCACGCCTAAGCCGTGGGCATCATCCACCATCAACCACGCGCCATAGTGTCGCGATAGGGTTGCCAAGTCGGGCAACGGCGCTATGTCGCCGTCCATGCTAAACACCCCGTCTGTAACGACCAGCTTTCGTTTATCATGATGCGTTGCGAGGTGGCGCTCAAGTGCGTCGATATCCTTATGGGGAAAACGTTGTAGTCGCGCCTGCGACAAAAGAGCGCCATCCAGGAGTGAGGCGTGATTAACGCGGTCTTCGAATACGGTATCACCGCGTCCGACCAGCGCCGATATCGTGCCGATATTGGCCATATATCCGGTTGAGAACAACAATGCCCTTTGTCTACCCGTGAATTCGGCAAGCTCCTCTTCCAAGGCATGATGGGGCGTACTGTGACCCGTGACGAGATGGGCGGCGCCACTGCCGACACCGTAACGTGAGGTGCCTTCCTTCAGTGCTTCAATAACCTTAGGATGGTTGGCCAATCCCAAGTAATCGTTGCTGCAAAACGATAAATATGTTTTGCCTGAGATCCTGACGGTTGGCCCTTGGGCGCTCTCTAAAACACGAGGCGTGCGATAAAGCGATGCTTCCCGCCGCTGTGCAAGTTCGGCGGAAAGCGCTTTCACGCTGATATCGCGTTAGGAACGCGACTATCCTTCTTAGCGGTCCGCCGTTGCTGGGTGTCGCCTCGGACTGACAAATGGAGGTCTTCGATCATTTTCAGGTCGTCTTCCACCTGGCGACCTTTGGTTGTGAGGTAATCGCCAATCATGACTCCGGAGGCGCCGGCCATGAAAATCATGGCCTGCATATCACCGAGAAATTGGCGGCCACCGGCAATGCGGATTTCCGCTTTGGGTAACATATAACGGAAGACGGCAATGGACTGAAGTATTTCCATAGGTGTCATGGGTGTGCGCTCACCCATGGGTGTGCCGGGTTGCGGATTGAGAAAATTCAGCGGAACGGATTCAATGCCCAAGCGGCGTAGCGTCTCAGCCAGTTCGATGCGTTGGTCAAGGGACTCACCCATACCGAGGATGCCGCCAGCACACACGCGTAGTCCAGCGTTCACGGCATGGCGGATGGTGTCAATGTTCTCTTGGTACGTGTGGGTTGTGCACACATCGTCAAAGAAACTTTCCGCACACTCGAGGTTGTGATGATAGTTTTCTAACCCCATCTCTTTTAGCATGGTCGCCGATTCTTGGGTCAACACACCCAGACTCGCGCAGCGGCCAATATCCGATTCATCTTTCATCCCTTGAATGTATTCACGAAGCTGGTCACGCTCCTTTGCTGAGCGAACGCCCCAGCCCTTCGACACAATGCCAAAGTCGCTGCTTCCCCAGGCTCGAGCGCGTTTGGCCTGTCGCGTTAGCTCATCAGCAGAAATGTAACCATAGACGGGCGCGGCCGTCTTGTGATGGCCGCTTTGCGCACAAAACGAACAATTTTCGGAACAATTGCCCGAGCGAACGTTGGAAATTGCACACACTTCAATTTCTTTCCCGCGAAAAGTTTTCCGTACCCGATCTGCGCCCGCCATCAACCACGGCAAATAGTCCTCGTGGAGGCGGATCATCCACTTCCCTTCCTCGTCACTCATTTCATCACCTGCTATGATGCGGTCAGTGATTTTGTTGATGCGGTCGTAGATTGCGTTGTCCATGATGTTCCTTCCTGAAAGCGTGAAGTGGTGGATGCCAAGATATTAACGAGGCACAGGTTATTGTCAACCTGGAGAGTAACATAATGGTTGACAAGTGGTTAAATAGTATACATATGCCGAAATGGCCAAGCGCGTGCCTAATGTGTCGAAGTCCGAGCGCGGCGGGTTTGGACCTCTGCCAGCCGTGCATGGATGAACTGCCTTTTTTGGTTGAGCCATGCTGCCCGGTCTGCGCGTTGCCGGTGAGCTACGGGGGTATGTGCGGTCAATGCTTGAAAAAAAGGCCGAGTTTTGCGCGAACGGTTGCCGTATTTGGCTACACGGGTGCCATCCAGTGGCTCATCAAGCGACTAAAGTTTAGTCATAAACTCGTCCCCGCAAGAATATTGGGGGAACTTATGGGCGAACGGTTGCCAACGATGGCGCCGGCGCCATGGCCTGAGGCGATCGTACCCGTTCCGTTACATACAAGACGCCTTAGGCACCGGGGATTTAATCAGGCAATAGAACTGGCGCGTCCGGTGGCGGCGAGACTGAGCCTACCCATTGATTGGGAATGTTGCGAGCGCGTTGTCGCGACGGCGGAACAAAGCTCGTTGTCGCTTAAAACGCGGCGGCGTAATCTAAAGGGCGTTTTCCAGGTGGTACGAAAACTGGATTACAAACATGTGGCAATCATTGATGATGTTATGACCACGGGGACTACCGCCAACGAGTTGGCCAAGACCTTGCGCCGTTCCGGAGTGGAACGCGTGGACGTATGGGTTTGTGCTCGAACGTTGGGATACAGCTAATGATAACCCTGAATGATGTGGGCTCACATTTTGCGTCGTATAGCGTAGCGGCTGTTGGGTTGAGCGGATTGCTGTGTTAAGCTGGCCGGCCTTGTTAATACGGAATGCTTACGTGGATATCGAGTCGGAACCCCCGACCTGTATATCGAGAAGAAAGATCGAGAACACAGAAGGAGATCAGTCAGTGCGAAGTGGGGGGTTATTTGTTTTTTTATTTGTTGTTAATTGTGGTGCCGTGATGGCCCAGTCCATTGATTTTAATCTCAGTGATGAGTCGGCGGAGGCCGCGTTTATAGGCCCTATTAACGGTACGGGTTTTGGGCGGAGTAGTTACGATATTAGCCTTTTGTATTCGGACAAAGATGCCGATGATAACTGGATGACGGGTCTGGGATTTACTGTCGCAGGAGAAGCCGGGGCGGACGCGCCAGGACTGGAATTCGGCGTTGGCATTAAAGCGTACCTTTTGGAAGTGGCGAAAAACGATGTGGTTGCAATCCCGCTAGGTGGACATATACGCTATGCTCCGCCCCGGTTCAGCCGTTTTTTTGCCATGGTGAGCTTGTTTTATGCACCCAAGATTGTGACGTTTAACGACGGCGATGATTTTCTTAGGACCGGAGTACAACTTGGTTATGAAATATTACCGCAAACGGACCTTTACGTCGGATATCGTAATGTGGAAGTTGAGTTGAAGGACGGGCCGGACGTAACGGTGGATGAGGCTTGGCACGTGGGTTTGAAATTAACGTTCTAGTTTGGACGTTGTCCGTTCGAATGGCTGCGTAAGCGATCCGGAATGACGCTGAAATGCAAATAACGAGAGGACATTCCCCTTATACTCGCGACGTGTACGATCACACTACGAGCGTGGAGTCTCGTCGTGACGTCCAACACAGTGCAAAGCGCACGGATGTCGACGCGCGAGAACAGGCCCATGGAAAGCCGCCTGTTGAACAGGTAGTCGAAGGGGAGATATTAGGGCGTCGGGTTAATGCGGACGATGCATTCAATAATTCTCACTCGGGTAATAACTTTCACCAAGGGCAAGCTTCCGATAACCGTGTTAACAGTAGTCGTCATTGGGCCGCGGCGCGCGCTCTTGCCGCTTACCGCTTCAATGCGGAATCCATTAAAATAGATTCATCCATAGGCCATCAGCGCATCGACTATTACGTATAACTGACTGCTACGCCCGCTTGCCATCATTTTCTACCGCGTATAGATGTCTCGTTCAGAACCTGAAAAAACCGCTATCGACGCGCTAGTTAGGCGTCAGCGATGGGCGGCCCTTGCTACCATCACCAAAGACCAACAACCGTACGCTTCGATGGTCGCGTACGCTCTGGAGGAGGATTTTGACGGGCTTCTTCTATTGCTTAGCCGGCTATCTGCGCATACTCAGCATTTGCTTGTTAATCCCACGGTAAGTATGGTTATTAGTGAGATTGACCGCGGTGAGAAAGACCCTCAAAGTTTGCAGCGGATTAGCATTCAGGGACGCGCGGTGGAGATTCCACGCGCGAGTGTAGAGTACGATTCCTGCCGCCTTCGTTACTGTGAACGACTGCCCGAATCGGAGAGGTTGTTTCAATTCGCCGATTTTATTCTATTCCGTTTGATTCCCGATACAGCGCGTTATATCGGCGGCTTTGGTCGCACAAGGACGTTATCGCATGCGCAGTTACGATCGTGTTGGCGAGCGGAACCGCCGAGAAGGCAGTAAACGTTAAGTGATGCAACATGGTGTTTTGCACGTGGCCGCTGCGGCTATCGTTAACGGCCAAGGCGATGTGTTATTGGCTTTACGACCACCCAATAAACATCTTGGTGGATACTGGGAGTTTCCCGGCGGTAAGGTTGAGTCTAACGAGGACGTCGAAGCGGCGTTAAAGAGAGAGCTTCACGAAGAACTAGGAATTACTATTAGGAATGCGCGCCCGCTTATACGCGTGCGCCATGACTATCCCGAGCGTTCGGTGTTGTTGGACGTATGGCGAATCGACGCGTTTACCGGCGAGCCGTTTGGACGCGAAGGACAGCAGGTGGTTTGGGTCGCCCCTGGTGAACTCCATAACTGGCGACTGCCCTTGGCAGATAAGCCGATCGTTACCGCGTTACAACTTCCGGATCGATATCTAATTACGCCAGAGCCGCACGGCGCACTGAGCGCGTTCTTAAGCAACTTGGAACGGGTGGTTAAAGAGGGAGTGCGACTGGTACAGCTTCGAGCGAAAAACCTAGATGAGGAGGCGTATCGATCGCTGGCGAGTCCGACGTTGTCGTTGTGTCGGGCGATTGGTGCGAGAGTGTTGTTGAACGCACCCGTCGATCTTGTGACGTCGTTAGATGCCGATGGTGTTCATTTAACGAGCCGCCGATTGATGTCTCTGAGTCATCGTCCTCTGGGTGATGCCTATTGGGTGGCCGCATCTTGCCATACGCCTGACGAAGTACGACACGCCTGTAAAATTGGTGTTGATTTCATCGTTGCATCGCCCGTACTTGCGACCCTAAGCCATCCCGATGCACCGCCATTACATTGGCAGGGCTTTAGGGATTTGACGGAGTTGGCAACGGTGCCCGTTTACGCGCTAGGAGGCATGGACGTTGTGCACATGGACGACGCGGTTAGCAACGGCGGGCAAGGTGTCGCAGGCATTCGGTCCTTGTGGAACGTTTAAGACGGCTCTCGTGGCGGCGCCTTTAGAAAACTACATCAATTTGTCAGGCTGGTGTTGATCGTCTACGACGGCGATTTCTTCCCCTGGAATGCGATGGGATTCATCGGCCCATTGTCCCAAATCGATTAGACGGCATCGCTTACTGCAAAAGGGGCGATAGTGCTCGTCGGTTGACCAGTTAACAAGTTTCTTACAAGTAGGGCATTTTACAAGCATGATCTCTACAGACTACTGCAAGTTAGCGTAAATTCAACGTTGTCCGATGTTGCAGTGTCTCGTTCGTACCATTTCAATTCGAGAAAACGGACCGAAAATCGATGCTTGCCGCCGCTAATTTCCGCGTAATATGGGTAGTTTCTCGGGATTTCGACGCGCACAAGATGGCATGGCGTGCTGGGGTCCAAGGTTTTTTGGAAAAATCCATCGTTGGCGACTTCCGTCGTGCTAGGTGAACATTCTCGAATAAGCCGAAGCATAAGTTGACCCGCGCGAAGAATAGGCTCGAAGGGCTCTAGCCAGGTCTGGAGGTCCGTGTTTCGGGTTTCAGCGGGTTGTTGCAACCAAAAATGATAACTTGGCAGGTCGAAAGCGCAGGTACCCCCTGCGATGCTGCTACGTTGCCTGACGCCATTTAATAATTCATTTTTACGTAGCTGTTGGCCGACCGGTCCTTGGATGTTGTGGAGCTGGTCAATAAGAACGTCGATCTCGTCCAATACAGAAGTTAGCTTGCTATCGTCGACGTTGGGATTTTGCCCCAGTTGTTCCAATACGGAAGCAAGCCGTTCTAATTCCTTTAGAATGTCCGTTTTTATGTCAGTCCTACCGAATAGATTTTGTATGTCGAGAAGGCTGGCTACGGTGTTGCGGCTGTCCCATTTGGACTCGCCTCCAAGGCTGGATTGAACCTGGAATTTAAGGTGTTCTAGTCGCAAAAGTGTTCGCATGCGCTCGTTGAGCGGTTGCTCATAAGTTATTTTGTTTTCCACGTAATAAACCGTTTTGCTAGTGGTTAATGACTGACCATGAATAATATCAAATTTTAATATGGAATTAGGGGGGCTGGTTCTTACTGCCGCGTTTTCGCCGAACTCCCTCGGTCTTAGCGGTAGCGCATTGCGGTAAAATCTCCGTGCGCGTTTAGGCTAACGGCAAGGACTTACACCACTGCATCGTCGTTCGCGTCACATTGTCCAGGAGTTTGCCTCGCGGGGCAAGGGGAAAATCGGTAGGTCGCATGGACTGTTTTAGGGTTGGCGCCAAATTTAATTCACATTTATGGGTGTCGAGGCGCGCACCTGGCAAAGCTTCCGCGTCCTGCTCACGCCCCTTACCTACGTCCATGTAGGCAAAGCTTCCGCGTCCTGCTCACGCCCCTTGCCTACGTCCATGTAGGCAAAGCTTCCGCGTCCTGCTCACGCCCCTTGCCTACGTCCATGTAGGCAAAGCTTCCGCGTCCTGCTCACGCCCCTTACCTACGTCCATGCAGGCAAAGCTTCCGCGTCCTGCTCACGCCCCTTACCTACGTCCATGTAGGCAAAGCTTCCGCGTCCTGCTCACGCCCCTTACCTACGTCCATGTAGGCAAGGCGCAAAAACGCAGGAAAAAAACGCCGGGAGCGTTTTTTTGCGCCAGCCTCCAGGGGAGGGAGGTGAGGCGCATGGGCGCGCCGAGCAATATTCGGAATCTTTCAAGTTTTTACAACGCAGCCACGCGGGATGTATCGGCAGCCAGTAATGTGAACTAAATTTGAGGGCAGTCCTTAGTCAGGTGCCGTTGGACGTGTGAGTTGAGCGGCTAACTTAAGGTACTTCCGATGCAGCTGTTTAACCTGTTGTTCCAGTTCCACGATATTTCCTTCGTTAGAAATAATGTCATCAGCCGCCGATAAGCGCGCTTCTCTACTGGCCTGAGCGCGCATGATGGCGGCGAGCTGCGCCTTTGACAAGCCGTCTCGTCTTAGAACCCTCAATCTTTGCAGTTCTTCGGGCGTATCGACGACTAATACACGCTGAACAAGGTTTTTTTGTTCCGTTTCAAGCAACAAAGGAATGCACAGCACGCAGTAAGGGCTTTCTAATCGTTCTGTCCGTCTGATCATTTCCTCGAGTATGGGAGGGTGTAATATCGACTCTAACTGTTTACGAGCGAGTTCATCGTTAAATACGATATCTCGTAGCCGAGTTCGATCTATGCTGCCGTCCTCGCTGAGTACCCGCGTGCCGAAGGCTTGGGAAATCATTCTTAAACAGACGGAGCCAGGTTTAACCAACTCTCGGCCGATTTCATCGGCGTCTAGAACAGGGATGCCAAGTTCGGAAAACATGCTCGCGACGGTCGTCTTGCCGCTACCAATCCCGCCGGTTAGGCCAATGATCAACATTTGAAAACCTTCCGTTCGCTGTTATTCGGTGAGTAGCGTGTCGTGCTGGTCAAGAGCGAGGGACTACAGCTTCGTTAATTATAATGACAATACACGATAATGCGGGTGGCGGGTACAGGCTGAGCTTACGCAGGTAGGTCGATCTGAGATCGAACGGTCAAAATAAAATTAAGAGGAAATGCCCATGGTGTTAAAGTAACTTTTCACTATCGTCTCACCCCAGATGAGGTAAATCCACCCCGCGGCAGCCAAGTAGGGGCCGAAGGGTATTGGGATGTTTTTGTCGCGACCACGAAATACAATCAAGCTAAGTCCCACTACGGCGCCGACAAACGAGGAAATGAGAATAATCACCGGAAGGCATTGCCATCCCATCCAGGTGCCAAAAACGGCGAATAGTTTGAAATCACCGTAGCCCATACCTTCTTTGCCCGTGATCAGTCGAAACAAATGATAAATACTCCACAGGCTTAAGTAGCCTGTGATGCCACCGACAATGCTGGTAATGCTGTCCGTGAAAAGGCCAAAGGTGCTGAGCAGTAATCCGATCCACAGAAAGGGAAGGGTGATGGAATCCGGCAGGAGCTGGTGATCAAAATCGATCATGGTCAGTGAGATAAGTGCCCAAGTTAATAATAAGGCGGCGCCAGCGGCCCAACTGAAGCCGAATTTCCAAGCAACGAAGGCTGAAAGAATCGCGGTTATGAGTTCGACGAAAGGATAGCGAAGCGAGATTCGCTCACCGCATTCGCGGCACTTGCCGCGCAAGAATAGGTAGCTGAGAACGGGGATGTTCTCCAAGGCCGTGATGGCGTGACCGCATTTTGGACATTGCGATCGGGGCGTAACTAGATTGAAGGATTCGGGCGTCGTTTCCGTATTATTCGCCGAGTCATCGGTTATTTCCAGTAACTCTTTACACTGGCTGTGCCACTCTCGTTCCATCATCAAGGGCAGCCGATGAATTACGACGTTAAGAAAGCTACCGATCAATAGCCCCAAAACGGACGTCACGGCGACGAATGAAAACGCGCTATGTTGGAGAAAATCTATGATATCCATATCCGTCTTGAGGCTATCGCTACATACAGCCTATTCTAATACGCTGTTGTAGCGACACGTTTTGGTTGCGATGGTTAAACCACCTGACCCATTTTGAAAATTGGCAGGTACATGGCGACCACCAAGCCACCTATTAAGACGCCAAGAACCGCCATGATTATGGGTTCCAATAGGCTACTTAAGCCGTCGACTGCATCATCGACTTCTTCTTCGTAAAAATCCGCTACTTTGGCGAGCATGGCGTCGAGAGACCCCGACTCTTCCCCAATGGCAACCATTTGTACGACCATATTGGGAAACAAATTCGTATGTTTCATAGATTGCTGCAACGCCATCCCGGTGGCCACTTCGTCTCGCATCCCAAGGATTGCCTTGCCGTAAACCACATTGCCGGCCGCGCCCGATACGGTTGTCAACGCCTCCACGAGTGGTACACCTGCCGCAAACATTGTTGATAACGTCCTGGCATACCGAGCGATAGTGGCTTTGGTCATGATCGAACCCATAACGGGTAATTTTAGCGTAATCCTGTCTAACAGTACCTGAAATCCTTTTGACCGTCTCTTAAGTTGTGTAAATGCCCAAAACGTTCCCCCTAAGCCCCCGAAAATCGCCCACCAATAGGCCTGAAAGAACTCAGACAGGGTAATTACAAATTGGGTCAGCGCGGGCAAATCGGCGCCAAAATTTTGGAATAGACTTTCGAACTGAGGCACGACGAAGATCATTAGTATTGCTGTGACGGCAAATGCCGCGATGACAACGGCGGTGGGATACATCATCGCTTTTTTGACCTTGGACTTAATGGCCTCCATTTTTTCTTTATAAAGAGCGATTTTATGTAAAAGCGTTTCGAGAATACCCGCCTGTTCGCCGGCGTTAACCAAATTGCAGTATAACGAATCGAAGTAAAGGGGGTGCTTTGCAAGAGCATCGGCCAACGAGTTGCCCCCTTCTACGTCGCCTTTAATTGACATGATCAATTCCGACATTCCAGGATTGTCGTTGCCGCGCCCGATGATTTCAAAGGATTGGACGAGGGGCACCCCTGAGCTCATCATGGTCGCCATTTGACGGCTGAAGATCGCGATATCTTTTGGTACTATTTTTTTCTTTGCTGAAAAGAGGGATACGGGCTTCTTTTTTACCTTTAGAGGGCTGATGCCCTGTCGACGTAGTTCGGCTTTTATCAAAGCCGGGCTGGCGCCGCGCGATTCGCCCTTGATGCGATTGCCCTTCTTATCCATGCCTTCCCAGACGAAGGCCGTTGGTTTTTGTGCTTGCTGTTTTGCTGCCATGGTTATTCCGTTATGACTCGGTTTATTTCTTCAAGACTCGTAACGCCGCGCTTGACTTTCATAAGCGCACCGTCGTGGAGGTCAAGGACGCCTTGCTCTTTCGCAAGATCCGCGACCTGAATCGCATTACCGCCTTCCATGATAAGTCTACCTATCTCCTCTGTTATAGGCATGACCTGATATATCCCAACACGTCCTTTGTAGCCATCATTGCATTTCTCGCAGCCCACAGCGGTGAACAGCTCGAGATCATCCGCTTCGTCCTCGCCGAAGCCCTCCTTTAATAAGGCTTCCTTGGGTATATCGGCAGGTTCCTTACAATTGTCACACAAACGTCGTGCTAGGCGCTGAGCAATGACTAATGAAACCGCGGAGGCGATGTTAAACGGTGCCACACCCATGTTGACCATTCGGCTTAACGTTTGAGGTGCGTCGTTGGTATGCAAGGTAGACAACACCATGTGACCCGTTTGCGCCGCTTTAATGGCGATTTCTGCGGTTTCTAGGTCGCGTATTTCCCCGACCATAATAATATCCGGGTCTTGACGGAGAAACGCTTTAAGCGCGGCGGAAAACGTTAAGCCTACTTTCGGATTAACGTTAACTTGGTTGATCCCGGGTAAATTAATTTCGGCGGGGTCTTCCGCGGTTGAAATATTTCGATCCACGGTGTTAAGAATATTAAGTGCCGTATACAGTGAGACTGTTTTACCGCTCCCCGTGGGGCCGGTCACGAGCACCATGCCGTAAGGTTTGTGAATAGCGTCAATAAAGAGCTTTTGCTGGTGCTCTTCGTAGCCTAATACTTCTATCCCCAATTGCGCGCTCGTTGGATCGAGGATACGTAATACAATTTTTTCGCCAAACAAAGTTGGGCAGGTGTTGACGCGAAAATCGATGGCGCGGTGCTTGGAAAGCACCATCTTTATACGCCCATCTTGGGGCACGCGCCGTTCGGAGATGTCGAGACGTGACATAACCTTAATCCGGGCTGCAATCTTATTGGCCAAATTGGGGGGAGGTGATACGACCTCCTGTAAAATGCCATCGAGGCGAAAACGAACACGATAGGTTTTTTCATAGGGCTCGAAATGGATGTCCGATACCCCTTTATTAATACCATCAAGCATTACTTTATTGATAAAGCGGACAATGGGCGTGTCGTCCAGTTCAGAATCAGAATCGTCCGCTTGCTGCTGTTCTTCTCCCGACGAGATATCAAGATCGTCTAGGTCCGAGTCGCCCAGTCCTGCTATGGCGGTATCGCTAGCATCTATGGCCGCGTCAATGGCCTTTGATAGTTTACCTTCTTCAACGAGAACGGGTTCTGTATTAGTGCCCGTGTGAAACTTGAATTCATCCAAAGCTTGAAGATTTGTTGGATCCGAAACAGCGACAAAGAGGCGATTGGCGCGTTTGTAGAGGGGGAATGCGTTGTGTTTTCTAACCAGGCTTTCAGCGACGAGAGAGGTTGCCGCAACCTCCATATCCATTGCATCCAGATCAAAGAGAGGGATGCCGAACTCTTGTGAGGCGGCTTCAGCGATGACGTTTTCGCCAAGTATATCTTTCTGTACCAAATAGGAAACAAAGGGTACTTTTTCTTTCGAAGAGTGCTCCTGCGCGGCGGCGGCTTTGTCACTATCCAATAGGCCATCGTCGACGAGTCGTCGCGCTAGCCCGTTTAGATTTGCCTGGCTGCCGGGCATGGTACTTTTGCCGATCATAGAAGATCCCCCTTGAGATAAAGCTCTTATCGGCTAATTTGCAGAGTTTTTAAGGCGGGTTGCTGAATTTGGGCACTAACACCCAAAACTCGTCGGCGGTACGGCGGTAGATGGCGTTTGATAAGGTCCTTTTGCGTTACTCGAGGTCCAGCTTTTTCAAACGATATCGCAGCGCTCGGAACGAGATCCCGAGCAGTTTTGCCGCGGCGGTCTTATTGTAGCGGGTCTGTTCTAAGGCTTTCACGATAGCCTCTTTCTCAACGGCATCCAAATAGGGCTCAAGCGCCCCGTCTTCGGCCTTAGATGATGTAGGGGACGTCGTTGTCGTCGGTAAGTGCAAATCGCTCGCTTGAACGGTGTTGCCTTCGCAAAGCGTGATGGCGCGCTCCAGAACGTTTTCCAATTCCCTGACATTGCCGGGAAACGGATGGCTCTTTAAGGCTTTTACGGCTTGATCAGATAATTTGGGGGTATTAATGCCGTTTTCGCTGGCGAGGCGCGAGAGAACGTGCTCGGCCAACACTGGGATATCCTCCATCCGTTCCCTCAAGTTAGGTAACTGAAGCTGGATAACGTTTATTCGGTAATACAAATCTTGCCGGAATACCCCGTCCTCGACGAGGGTGGCGAGGTCCTTGTGCGTCGCGCTCAAGATACGGACGTCGACGGGCGTTTCTCGGGACGCGCCAACCGGGCGAACGGATTTTTCTTGTATCGCTCTCAAGAGCTTGACCTGCATCTGAAGAGGCAAGTCGGCTACTTCATCTAGAAACAGCGTGCCACCGTTGGCGGCTTGAAATAATCCGTCTTTATCAGACGTGGCGCCTGTGAAACTGCCTTTCGTATGACCAAAGAATTCATTTTCCATTAAAGATTCGGGTATCGCGCCGCAATTAACCGGTACAAAGGGCTTGTCCGATCGAGGGCCCTGTTCGTGAATCATGCGAGCGACGAGTTCTTTACCGGTTCCCGATTCGCCGCTTATATAGATGGGTGCCTGGCTGCGGGCGAGCTTCGCGATCTTTTTTTGAATGTTCCTTATCGCAGTTGAATCGCCCAGCAGAGTCAAGTCATCGGGAACGGTGTCTTCGGTTTGCGTGTCCGCGACCTTGAGGGCCGTGGTCACGAGGTTTCGTAGAACATGGAGGTCGACCGGCTTGGATACGAAATCGAATGCGCCGGCCTTTAAGGCTTGAATCGCCGATTCCATGTTTCCGTGGGCGGTGATCATTGCGATCGGGATATTTGGATAGTTGTCGCGCATGTATTCGACGAGGTTGATTCCATTTCCGTCAGGTAGGCGCATGTCGCTTAGGCATAGATTAAAGTGACGATCTTTTAACAATAGCCGTGCCTGCGTTAGGTTTTCTGCGGCGCAGCTTTCTATGTCCATGCGTCCCAAAGTTAATTGAAGTAATTCGCGAATATCCGGTTCGTCGTCGACGATGAGTGCTATAGGTGTGGTCATTTAAAAATCCTGAGCGCGTCTTGCGTCAGCAAATGTAATGCGGAAACGGCTTCCTT
The DNA here is from genome assembly GCA_945787615.1 of uncultured Chromatiaceae bacterium. Taxonomy (GTDB): domain Bacteria; phylum Pseudomonadota; class Gammaproteobacteria; order JAADHS01; family JAADHS01; genus CALZJI01. Next base: position 15,464 of record CALZJI010000012.1, read on the forward strand.
GTTCGTTTGACCTATAATTGAGCCGGGCCTGGTTGCTTTCACAAAGCTCCCTGGCGATATACAGTCCAAGCCCCGTGCCCTTTGAGTCCGTTGTGAAAAACGGTTCAAAAATTTGTTCCGTTAATTTGGGATCAATGCCATGTCCAAAGTCGACAACGTCAAGAAAAGGCGTCGGTGCGTCGATCGCTACGCCGCCAATGAGTTTCAGGGCGGCGCCGTCTTCGTCTGCCTGACTGTATCTAAGCGCGTTTTGACAAAGGTTCCACAGGACCTGATGCAGTTGGCTGGTATCGAACCTGATGCGCACGTCGGCGGGGATCACGGTGACTCTGATTAACGACTCGGCAACCTGTTGGGTTCGGCAGTAGTCGCTAACGAAGGTATGCAACCAGGTTTTTAGCGCAATATCTTCTGGCGCTGACCGTTTGCGACGGCTCAATTGAAGAACGTTTTCGACGATGCGATTCATTCGGCTGGAGTTGTCCAAGATGATTTGCGTCATACGTGTTTCGCTTTGGTCAAGATGAGATGATTCTGCTAGTAGTTGCCCGGCGTGACTAATTGCCCCAAGAGGATTACGTATTTCATGGGCGATACTTGCTGTAAGCCGGCCCAAGGAGGCGAGCTTCAGCTGCTGTGCCTGTTGAGCCATTGCCGCGGTGTCTTCCAGAAAAATGAGCGTGCCAGAGGAAGAGTCATTTCCTAATCTCGCGAATCGAGGAAGAACGTTTCCTGATGCGCCAGCGGGTTTAAATATTCGTGAGTGGCCGCCGCCCTTTTGCCATTCGTAAACTTGACCCGCGAGTTCAGGCGATAGCTCGATCAGGGATCTTTGCTTATCAGATGGTGGCGTGCTGATCAATTGCCAGGCGGATTCGTTCATTAAACGTACTTTTTCTTCGCCGTCAATGACGATTATGCCGGTCTGCATTCGCTGAATAACGTACTCAGTGAGTTGTTCCATGTTAGCAAGATCGACGCTTCGTTGCGCAGCGAGCATCTCGCTCTCGCGGATACGCCGCGCCAGAAACTGGCTCACTGTGGCTGTAGCGAAGAGTATGGCGCCCAATAAACCGGATTGAGTGTAACTGACGTCCATGGGCTCGTTGTATACGACGATATACGTTTGCTCAAGCAACAGCATAATCGTGGCGATTGCGGCAAGTAAAATAGCGCTGCGACGAGCTATAAGTAAGCTGCCCCCAGCAATTGTGACAATGAGTAGTATGCCGAGACCGCTTTGTATACTTCCGCTGGCATGCATTAAGGTAATTATGGCTGCGATATCGAAAAGGATAAGGAAGTATACTTGCAAAACAAAGGAGGGGGTTCGCCACCGAATGGTGAAGGAGTTCAAGACGCTAATGGCAACGTAGAGCAGGCTGACTAGAAAAAATAGAACGGGATTGTGTTTGCCGAGTAAGTCCGGTCCGGTGCCAAGTGAAATAACGGCCAAGAACAGACCGGCAGACGTGAGACGGTATAAGTTGAATAAATATAGCGGACGCCAGCTTTGTGATGGCTTCACATTCGCGGATGCGCTAAGCGCGTACGGTGCGATTAGGTCGCTTAAAGTTGTCATCGTTCGCGAGTGTCAGTACAAGCGCACAAATTAAAACACAATCATTTGTTGATTAACAGGAAGTGAAATAGCAGGCGCGCCATATCCGCTGTTGCGTTTTACGACTAAATTTCAATACGTTTAATGAGTTTACGGCGTACAAACGCTGCGCTTCCCCATAGCCCTATCGCGGAAAATGACCAAATCCCGCAGTAATGTTAACGAACGAGCGTAGATTTTCTTAAGTGGGGCGGGCGTGACTGTTATGTGAACTAAATTCGTTTTTAAAAATCTATAGTTAGACACAATGTTAGGGCCGCGGATAATAATAATTATCAAAAGATTGCGCCGGATTTTTGCTCAGATTCAAGGCGCGGCAAGTGGCGCATATTGGAATATGCGCCACTTGCCGTAACCCAGAAGCTGAGCAAAAAGACAAGCAAGGTTGGATAATTATTTTTTTCCGTGGCCCTTATGTTAGTGTGCAGCGTAGAAGAACGATAAACGCTGTCTTTGTTGCAGAATTAGTCGTCGTTGTGTTTTTTTCGGAGAGCTTCTTATGCGCCAAGGTACATTCTTTAGGCTGTTGATCACGACCATTGTCGCTTCGTTAACGATCTCTTGCGCTTCTACACGAATTGTGAGTTCGTGGAAAGATATCCACCACACAGAGAATTTAGACAAAGTCTTGGTTGTCGGTTTATCAAGCAATGAAGGGCGACGGCGCTTGTTCGAGGACACGCTCGCGAGTCAAATCCAAAAAAACGGCGTCGAGGCGGTTCCTTCTCACATCATCTTGCCCACGGCAACGGAGTTCGAAAGAGAACAGCTTGAGCCCGCGATAGAGAGCAAGGGTTTCGATGCTGTCATTGTATCCCGTTTGGTGGGCGTTGAGAGAGAAAGGCGGTTCATACCGCCGTCGGGTTTTGTCGGCCACCATCGTCATCCTCACTATAATTCGTTTTACGCGTTTTATTCCCATACCTATCCGGTTGTGTACTCACCCGGATACCTGGTCGATGACACCATCGTATCGCTCGAAACCAACCTGTATAACCTGGAAGGAGACAGCGATAACCTGATTTGGGCGATTATGTCGGAAACAATCAATCCGGATAACGTCAATCGCGAAATAAGAGATATTTCAGAGATTATCGTTAATGCTCTAGCCAAGGATGGGCTGATCTAGAATGGGTTGGCGCTTGTCTGCCACATTGAGGGCGTTGCACCGCCACTGTTACTACACGACCGACATTCTTCAAAAACGTAGTATGGTTTCACCGTAAGTAAAACGCCCACGCAGGGAGGCGGTCTTTCGTTGCTGGCAAGGGGAAGGCTTGCGAAACGTAAGGCCTTTGTTCTTGCCTCGGGCTATCTATTAGAACGAGTTGCTTTATGGGGGGTGAGGTTTTTTTGTGTGATGTAAGCTTCTCGTTGTGTTAGCAGTGCGCTCTTAGGGCTCGCGAAAAAATGGCTAACGATTTTCGCATTCCATCTTCGGGTCATCTTTGAACAATCCTCAATCGAAAAAACGTCGAATTAGCCGGGCTAGTCCTGCGGTTTTGCTCAATCGGATTATCCAAATCTGACCCAAATCTGGGCGCGAAAAATACGAAACTATCTTTTCGCGAGGCCTTAGCGCCGCCCTGCCCTCCAAAAAAGGCCCTAAACATCGATCGTTCGACATAATTTGGTCCGCTAGCGTCAATTTTCTTAAGCGTATAGTATTCTCGGTGAGTATTCGGGTACACTATTTGTCGTTGTATGTCCAATGTGAGCCATTTCGACGTTTCTATTGTTCGATAGCTTAGTAGGGTATGCAATTGAACAATTGATTAATGAGTTGGAGGGGAGTTTTTACATGGCTACGGGTACTGTTAAATGGTTTAACGAAACCAAAGGTTTCGGCTTTATTACGCCTACTGAAGGCAACGAAGACGTTTTTGTCCACTTTTCTGCTATTCAGAGTAGCGGTTTCCGTTCTCTATCAGAGGGTCAGACCGTAAACTTCGAAGTCGAGATGGGGCCGAAAGGCCCTCAGGCAACGCAGGTTACGGTTCAGGGTTAACTTTTAGTCAACTTCATAGAACAAACATTCGAGGGTTAAGGGAACCCCTTAGCGAGTGCGCGTTTTTTATAGCGCCGCCGTATACTCTTTGCGCCTTGGCCGAATGGGTAACGAAGGTCAAATGGGTTAGGAGCGTGCGCGCTGTCAAAGACGATGTTAACGCTAAGGGGAAACCCGCTATGCCGTTTTCCAATCAGGCACGCGGCCTGCTCCCCCGAGGCTTCTGCACTACAGGACAGCGAGCGAGCATTTGCCTACCTATCGCCCGGTACGTTTCCTCCGTCCCTCGTTTTCTTACGACGCCGAGTGGCAAAGAAATACCAAACAAAAGCAGTAATGGCGAGAAATAAAGGCTGTACTTACGAGTAGGCTAACATTTCTCGAATTAAATTGGCGATGGATTCGGTTTTTGAAGACGTCATGATGTAGTTCCCACGTGGTAAGTTGACGATCTATTTAATTTTATCGTTTGGCTGACGCCGTATACGCTCGCTCAGTTATGTTGCAGAGACCTCGGTTGGACTTAGGGCCGCGGAAAAAAATAGTTATCCAACCTCGCTTGTCCTTTTACTCAGCTTCTGCGTTACGGCAAGTGTTGCATATTCCAATATGCGCTACTCGCCGCGCCTTGAGCTCGCCGCGCCTTGAGTCTGTTCAATAATCCGGCGCAACTTTGGATAATTATAATTTTCCGCGGCCCTTACCGTATAAAGGATGAAATCCCTCGTTGAGTTGACGTTACATATAATTCCTCTTCGTTTCCTCTAAAAATACATCATTGCGGCGAGCGTTATACGTGTCCGGATCCTCAGCCGAACGAATGTGCGCCTCAAATTGTATCTCTTGGCTGTGTGAAGATTTGGGTTCGGATGCGAATCGGGTTCCGGCTTTGCGAGGTACTAAAATGTCTTTTCAAGATGTAATTGTGTGGCGTTGTTCTTAATGTGTCGCTCTCTTCACCGACGGTTTCGTCTAACGAATTAGCGCGTACCCAACTGGAGTTCGTGTCTGGTTTTCCATTGAGTATCTTTCCGTTTTCGCGTTTGACGTGGCCGTGGTGCGTCGATACAGGCCATTCGATACCGCGAGGACTGGATCGGCGGTGAATGTCCGCCGCAGCCAAAGCCACATGGTGACCGTCTAGCCCCTTCTTCAGGTTCCATGACGAAGTTATCTCGTCTCGCGACACTCCCCAGTGCGGTGTGGTGTCTCGTCGATCGTTGGAAAATGCCGGCTGACGTGGTATCTCTCCGGCGTCGATGGGTAAAACCGAAAAAATCAGGCTTGGCCACACTACTAACAGTATTTTTTTCATTTTTCTACACCTCCATTTCGGGGTAGCTTTAACACTATACAAAACTTATACAACTTGTCAAGGCGAGTGGTGCATCCTTATGTAATTTTCTGTTCCGATGGTAAATCCAAGGCCGGATTTGTAAGCATATCTAGTCTGAAACACAAATATTCTAAACCGCTAGATAATTTCTAACTATCTGTTAAAACAAAGAGTAATTACGATCTTTGAGAGATGGGTGAGAAGTCTGTCTGTTTCCAAGGTTCGTGAGCCGTTGGTTATTGGCGTGTGTAAATCGTGTATTCGTGAAGGTCAAGGAGAAATAAAATACGCTTAAATATATGTACAAAATATCTGTACAAACGGTATCCATAGGCATTCTGCCGAACGGCCCTTACCTCAAGATTAGGCGATATGGGCGGATCCGACGATATGCGCCTCTTATTAGGACTAGCGTACGCGCGTCTTCGCACCAAATTCCGTTGATCGCTTCTGTTACGAGAACCTTGAGGTCTACCCTTGACGCTCGCTGGGTATCGAAAGCGCGATCTGCGTCAACTTATTGATAAAAACGGCATTATATTTTTAATGTTGGAAGTTTGGAGGTCGATAGTAACTTAAGCAGCACGCAGTAAGTGGCGAAGGCCTGAATTCTTAAACAATTTCGCTGGTGTGACGATATAGATAGCATTGACAATCATTCTCATTTAGATTTAAGCTATCACTTAATTTGGTACACATTGCACACATAATTAACTAGGACCGCCATGTATATCTGTATTTGCCGAGGAATCACTGATACTCAAATTCGCAATGAGGTTCACGAAGGCGCCTGTTGTCTTCGCGACGTGAGCCGCCGCCTTGGCGTCGCGACACAATGTGGCAAATGTGCAAAATGTGCCATCGGCGTCGTCGAGGAAACGCTGAACAAACGCACTGACGACGGCGAATTAGCCGGCGTCGCGGTGCCCGCATAATCCATTCTTTCAACGCCCCTTTCACCCCCCCATTTTTGTGCCCCCTTCCCGGCCGATTTTACAGCTAATTTCTACACACATTCTCTATTGGCCGTGGTATAACTACGCTAACGAAAAGTCACTTTCGTCTTCTACTCAGCAAATCCTTGAAAAAAATCAATCGAGAAAGGAGAACACTATGAAAGGCGACGCGAAGGTAATTGATTACCTGAATAAAGTGCTGACTAACGAACTCACCGCCATTAATCAATATTTTCTCCACGCTTGGATGTTCAAGAACTGGGGATTAGCGAAACTCAACGATAAGGAATATGACGAGTCCATCGACGAGATGAAACATGCCGACAGCTTAGTGGAGCGAATTTTGTTCCTAGAGGGGCTACCAAACCTACAAGACCTGGGCAAGTTACAGATCGGGGAAAACACGAAAGAAGTTCTTGAGTGCGATCTGAAAATGGAGTTGATCGCCATACCGTTGCTGCGCGAGGCGATTGCCCGCTGCGAGAGCGTCTCGGATTACGTTTCTCGCGAGTTGCTGGAACATATACTCGACAGCGAGGAGGAGCATGTGGATTGGTTAGAGACTCAACTGGAACTCATAGATAAGGTGGGTATTGAAAACTACCAGCAGTCCATGATGTAACGCCTGAAGCACGGAGATCGAGCAAGCCTTCCCGTGACTGCCCGGGTTTTCCTCTGGAATGATGTGATGTGGACCTTAATATGCCGGGCAAATCGTCGGCTGTTTAGAAGCACAGGAGAATGAATATGGATAGCGAACAAGAAGGTGGGAAACGACCGGAAACTCAGGAGGGCCACCAAGAAAAACACGAAAAAATGTGCAGTATGATGGAGAAGTGCTGCGCAGGTATGTCTATCGATGATAAGAATAAAATGAGAGAAGAGTTAACGCCCAAGATGATGAAGATCATGGGCGGCGGAGGGCCTGGGGATATGATGGGCATGATGATGAAACACTGCATGCGACGTTTTCGTTGGTTTCCCTACATGCCATTAACGATAGGTGTCGTTTTGTTACTGCTTGGCATAATATTGAGCGCCGAGGCCGTTAAGGCATTATGGTTGATATTTGCCTCTATCCCCATCGTCATCGGCGTTTTTATGTATATCGTGATGAATGCCGCCGCTAAGGCCATGACAAAGGAGGAAGAAAAGCGTTCGGACTCGACCTTGCATGGATCTAACGTTTAGATCGAGATCATAAACTACCAAGAACCCGTAGCAGTTCCGCATTTGTCTCGCATCGCAACCGTTTGCGATATCTCGTCGCGCGAGGCAAGATGACGGTTGATTAAGTAACCGATGCCAAGACCGATCTTGGTTGTCCTTGGGTATCCGCGGAAAAATGGCGTTTGTAGGGCCTCGGCTAGTCGGTTATCGAAATATACCCGTGGCGATTGAGATTTAGGTGTTAAGAGTGCGTCATATTCATTTCGTGGCAAGGCGAAATGACGAGTAATAGCCGGACTATTGCGAGGAGTTTCAACGCAGCCATGGAATGA
>CALZJI010000013.1 GCA_945787615.1 uncultured Chromatiaceae bacterium
GCGGAAATAAATAATTGTCCAAAGATTGCGCCGGATTTTAGCTCAGATTCAAGGCGCGGCAAGGGGCGCATAATCGCTTTATGTAACCCTTGCCGCAACACAGAAGCTGGGCCAAAAGACACGCAAGATTGGATGATTATTTGTTTCCGCGGCCCTAAGGAGCGATAAACCCATGCGCCCCACAGGTTTCGATTTTCGATTATCGTTCCTGCAGTAGTAGCGCCCGTGCGACTCGAATATGCCATCAATCCGGTCCTCCTTACTCGGTACTCGCATCGTCAGGAATACCCATACAGAACCGATCGCGGGCCGTCTTAGCACGAATAAACGTATCTTTTAACCGCTCGCTATCGCCTCGTTGAATGGCTTCTCGCAAACCGCTTAAATCGTCTATAAAACGCGTCAAAACTGGCAATATACCATCACGATTGGCCATACAGATGTCATGCCACATGGCCGGATCGCTCGACGCGATACGAGTAAAGTCGCGAAAACCGCCCGCCGCAAAGCGAAAAATCTCTTCGCTCTCGTCCAGGCTCACAAGGGCATCCACCAATGCGTAGGCCAACAGATGCGGAAGATGACTGGTCGCAGCCAGCACTTCGTCGTGGTGGGAAACACTCATCTCCTCCACTATCGCGCCAGCGCTCTCCCACATGGCCCGCACCCGCTGCGTAGCCTCCGGAGACGCTTCAGTCGTAGGCGTCAAGATAACGCGCCTATCATCAAACAACTCAGCGAACGACGCCTCGACGCCGCTTTGTTCGGTACCTGCGATCGGGTGGCCGGGCACGAGCATCGGCGGAACCCGCCCAAAAGCCGCTTCCGCTGCCTTAATCACGCTTCCCTTGGCGCTGCCTACGTCGGTCACTACGGTCTGCGGCGTCACCGCAGGCGCCATTTGTTGAAACACGCCTTCCATGACGCCCAATGGCACCGCCACCACCACCATATCAGCACCACTTAGCGCCGCAGCTACGTTTGTCTCAAAACGATCAATTACGCCTAACTCAACGGCTTTTCTCAAGTGTTCAGCATTGCGACTACAGCCAACCACTTCCCGACAATAGTGGGCGCGTTTCAACGCGCGGGCGAGGGAGCCACCGATCAACCCCACGCCAATAATAACCAGCCGTTCTATCATCACAATGCTCTTAAATCACACCACGAGGATATGCACCCAACACCTTCACCATGGCCGCCTCCTCTTCCAGCTCCTGCAACGCGACCGCTACCTTCGTATCGTCTGCGTGGCCTTCCATATCAATAAAAAAGACATAGTCCCACCGTCCGCGCCGTGAGGGTCGAGACTCAATGCGTGTCAGAGAGACGCCATGATGAACAAAGGGCGCAAGCAAGCGATACAACGCCCCTGGCTGGTTAGATGTCGTTAATAGCAGCGACGTCTTGTCGGTACCACTGGGCGGAGGGTAATGATGGCCTATCACAAGAAAGCGTGTGGTGTTATTGGGCTCATCTTCAATGTTCGCGGCCAGTACAGTGTGGCCGTATAACTCCGCGGCCGCTTTGCCGGCAATCGCCGCTGCACCCGTTTTGTCGGCCGCTTTTTTCGCCGCATCCGCATTACTGTTCATCGCCACTTGCTCTATGCCTGCCAAGTGCGTGTCGAGCCAACCACGGCATTGAGCAAGTGCTTGTTGATGCCCATACACGACGACAATGTCTTTAAGCGCCTCAGCCCTGCTGAGCAAGTGATGATGAATGCGTAACTCCACTTCGCCGCAGATCTTCAATGAAGAATTGAGAAACATATCTAACGTATGCGTGACACTCCCCTCGGTGGAGTTCTCCACCGCCACCACGCCGTAGTGCGAACGTCCTGCTTCCACGTCACGGAATACATCGTTAATGGTGACTTGAGGAACCATATTTACGGCATGGCCGAAGTGCTTGCGCGCGGCCTCTTGGGTAAACGTCCCCTGCGGTCCCAGGAATGCAATTGCCAACGGCTGCTCCACGGCTAGGCACGCGGACATAATTTCACGGAAGATGCGCGCCATATCTTCAGCTCTTAACTCGCCGCTATTGCGAGCGATGACGTTCTGCAACACTTGCGCCTCGCGCTCCGGTCGATAGTAGACGGCCTTTTCGCCGCCGCCTTTTAATTCCGCAATTTTGCTTGCGCAAGCTGCTCTTTCACTGATCAAGCGTTGGATCTGTTCGTCCAACTCATCGATACGTGCGCGGACTTCATTGAGTCTGTCGTTACCCGCCATGTTGCTAGATCTTATTTTACCCATTCTTTATGGTAATTTTTCAGCTCACCTTGGTTTGGTTCCATCGAGGCGTGAAAAATGGCTACAGATACGTATTAAACGCCGCGTATTTCTTTTCCAAAACCCGTTAGAGTCTACCTGAACAGTCACGAGCTATTTTCAGGGCATGTTGAATTGTTATTTTTAGTTTCCGATTCTCGCCCCTGCGCCACTGTGGGGGACGGTATCGACATATGCCTTCGTCCAAACGCTGTTGCACTACGTCAGAACACCGAATTTATGCAATGGTTTATGCAACGGCTTCGTAGACGTGGTCATTAATCAGCAACGCAGACGTGTGCTAACTTACCCTTCCAGCACTCTCACCGAGAGCACCCCGTTAATTTCTGAAATTTCGTTCACCACAACCTTAGGGATGTCCTTATCCACGTCGACTAAAGTATACGCCAGTTCATTTCTTGACTTATTGATCATATCGATAATATTTAGGCCGGCATTTGCCATTGCGGTGGAGATCTGTCCCACCATATTCGGCACATTAGAATTCGCAATCGCAATACGCACACCCTCGGCGCGGGGCATTTCGATCTCGGGAAAGTTTACTGAATTAACAATGTTGCCGTTTTCAAGAAACTCGCGGACCTGGTCGGCGACCATAATCGCGCAGTTTTCCTCCGCCTCTTTCGTGGAGGCACCAAGGTGCGGCAACGTTATTACGCCGGGATGATTTTTTAACAAATTGCTTGGAAAGTCACACACGTAACTGCGCACTTTCCCCGCCTTAATCGCCGCCAACACGGCCTCACTGTCCACGATGCCGGCGCGTGCAAAATTTAAAATAACGACACCGTGTTTCATATTGGCCAAGCGGGATTCATTAATGAGTCCTTTGGTTGCTTCCACTTCCGGAACATGCAGCGAAACAACATCCGATTTGGCAAGTAACTCATCGGCACTGTTAGCTTTTCTTACGTCGGAAGAGAGTCTCCAGGCACTCTGAACCGTCAATTGCGGATCGTAGCCGATTACTTTCATACCCAACCGTTGTGCCGCATTAGCGACTTTAACACCAATTGCGCCTAGCCCAATAACCCCTAAGGTGCGACCCGGCAGCTCGAAACCGGCGAAATCCTTTTTCCCCGCCTCGACTCGCTTATTAATAGTCGAATCATCCCCTTCAACGCCACGCGCAAAATCCCACGCCGGGCAGATGTTCCGCGCCGCCATCAGCATACCGGCCACGACCAGTTCTTTTACAGCATTGGCGTTGGCACCAGGTGCATTGAAGACAGGGATGCCTAGGGTGCTTAGCCTTTCAACGGGTATGTTGTTTACGCCGGCCCCAGCACGACCGACCGCTTTCAAGGTCGCCGGAACCTCCATGTCATGCATTTTATAGGAACGCAATAAAATCGCATCGGGATGCTGAATTTCCGACGCAATTTCGTAGCGATCCCGAGACAGTCTTTCCAATCCTGCCACCGAGATGTTATTTAACGTTAAGATCTTGTACATCCGCTTTATTCCAATAATGAGTACAGGTCACCGATTTTCTAACTAACGTGGCTGGCAAAGGCCAACGACCGCGGTAGAGCTATCATCGCCCGTCGTGGTGAGAAATGCGGGCTAGCGCCAGTTAAGTTATCCGTGACGTTTTTCGAAATCCACCATAAACGCGATCAGTGCATCGACACCCGCCTCCGGCATCGCGTTGTAGATACTTGCGCGCATCCCGCCAACAGAGCGATGCCCTTTGAGGGTTACTAAACCGGCTTGCGCCGCTTCGGCGAGAAATATCTTGTCCAATTCCGAATTCGCCAGTATAAAAGGTACGTTCATCCACGAGCGACTCAAAATATCGACGGGATTCCCGTAGAATTCAGATGCGTCAATAGCCGCGTACAATTTTTCCGCTTTACGCCGGTTGACGGTCGCCATGGCACCTAAACCGCCCCGCTCCTTTAGCCATTGGAAGACCAAACCAGCCAGATACCACGCATAGGTCGGCGGCGTATTGTACATCGAACCGCTCTCTGCCTGAGTTCGATAATCAAACATGGTCGGTGTTCCTGGTAAGGTCTGACCCATCAAATCTTCTCGAACAATCACGACGGTCAAGCCCGCGGGACCGATGTTTTTCTGAGCGCCTGCGTAAATAACGCCGAACCGTGACACATCAACAGGTCGCGAGAGAATGGTCGAAGACATATCCGCGACCAATGGCACCTCTCCCGTCTCGGGAATATCCGGAAACTCCACACCACCGATGGTTTCGTTGGGCGTGTAGTGAACATAGGCGGCGTTAGGATCTAACTGCCAATCCGCCGCTGGCGGCACCGCTGTGAAGTTAGACGCCTCACCCGTGGCGGCGATATTAACATCGCAAAAATGTTTCCCTTCCGCGATGGCTTTCTTCGACCACGAACCCGTATTCATGTAATCGGCTTTATTCTTTCCCCGTAGCAGGTTCATGGGCACCATCGCAAATTGACTGCTTGCGCCGCCTTGAAGAAACAGGACTTTGTAATCTTTAGGCACAGCCATCAATTCACGCAAGTCTGCTTCGGCTTGTTCTGCAATGGACATGAACTCCTTGCCGCGATGACTCATTTCCATCACTGACATTCCCGATCCTTGCCAGTCCAGCATCTCTTCCCGCGCCCGCTCTAAGACTTCTTGCGGCAGCACTGCGGGTCCTGCACTAAAGTTATAAACACGTGACATAATCTATCCTCGAACTATATACAGCGAAAATTCTGCTGCAAATAACGCTGCGTTTCACAGCGCAACCCAAACATCGGTTCGACAAAAAAAACAACACGAACAACTTTTTCGGCATCCATCTCGGCCACCGGACCTACGCCCGCCACGGCCGAAGGATGAGCATCGCCGGGCACGCCCCGCCACCACGCACTTCTGTTCGCTGGTGCGCGTTGCCCGTGCATCGATGCGGGCTTACAACCGACTGTTCTGTTGCGAATTGGTGATGATGACGATCGTGAGCATGCTCGCGCCTACACGCGAAAATTTATTACACGTCCGGTGCATCATCTTCTTCGGCATCCGATTCCTCTGTCTCTTCGATCCGCTCAACCCCGACCAATGTTTCGCCAAGACCCAGCGTAATCAGCCTAACTCCTTGAGTATTCCGCCCCATTACGGAAATCTCGCTCACGCGCGTCCTTACCAAGGTCCCGCCATTGGAAATTAACATCACTTCGTTATCCTCGACCACCGTTTTGGCGCCTACGACCTTGCCGTTGCGTTCAGTCGTCTGAATGGAAATCACGCCTTGACCACCGCGGCCCTGGGCCGAATAATTTTCCATGGGCGTCCGTTTACCGTAACCATGCTCGGTTACCGACAGCACGTCGCCCTCACCACAAATAATCAACGAGATTACACGCTGCCCCTCTTCCATCCGAATGCCGCGAACACCCCGCGCGGTACGCCCCATGGCCCGTACCTGTACTTCGTTAAAGCGTATCGCTTTACCCGCATCGGTAAACAACATCACTTCGCGCTGACCGTCCGTGAGATCAACGCCCACCAGTTGGTCGTCCTCTACCAACTCTAAGGCGATAATGCCGCTCGCTCGAGGACGTGAAAAATCCTTTAGGGGTGTTTTCTTGACCAATCCACTACTGGTTGCCATGAATATATATTTGCCTTCCTCATACTCGCGGATAGGCAACACGGCGGTAATTCGTTCACCCTCCTCCAAGGGCAAGATATTAACAAAGGGTTTACCCCGTGCTGTGCGTCCGGCTTGAGGTAAACTGTAGACCTTCTTCCAGTAGATCTTGCCGCGACTAGAGAAGCACAGAAGCGTGTCATGGGTGTTGGCGACAAAGAGCTTGTCAATGAAATCTTCCTCTTTCATAGCGGTTGCCGTCTTTCCCCGCCCGCCCCGCCTTTGTGCGCTGTACATCGAAGCGGGTTGCGTTTTCACGTAACCGGCGTGCGACAACGTCACTACCATATCCTCTTCCGTGATGAGATCCTCAACCTCGAGGTCTTGTTGAGTCGTTACAATTTCAGTACGACGCTCGTCGCCATAACGTTCCCGAATATCATTTAGCTCGTCGCGAATCACCTGCATAAGGCGATCAGGATTGTGGAGAATCTCCATCAATTCCGCGATTGACTCCAAAATTTCTTTGTACTCCTCAACGATTTTTTCTTGTTCGAGGCCGGTGAGGCGGTGTAAGCGCAAATCGAGAATCGCCTTGGCCTGGCGCTCCGAAAGACGATACTTGCCTTCATGAAGACCCAACTCTATGTCCAGACCCTCGGGGCGCGAACTCTCGGCGCCGGCGCGCTCCAACATCTCAACCACGACGCCCGGGTCCCAGCTGCGGGCGATCAACTGCGCTTTCGCCTCCGCGGGATTAGGCGCAGCCTTTATCAGCGCAATCACCTCGTCGATATTGGCCAACGCGACGGCCAAACCTTCCAACTCGTGGGCTCTATCTCGAGCCTTGCGCAGTTCGTAAATGGTGCGCCGCGTGACCACCTCGCGGCGATGCCGAATAAACGCGTCAAGAACCTGTTTTAGATTTAGTAATCGCGGCTGGCCATCAACAAGCGCGACCATATTGATGCCAAACACGTTCTGCATCTGGGTATACTGGTAGAGATTATTAAGCAGTACCTCACCCACTTCACCCCGTTTCAGTTCGATCACCATGCGCATGCCGTCCTTGTCTGACTCATCGCGCATTTCGCTGATCCCTTCGATCCGCTTTTCCTTCACCAATTCAGCAATCTTCTCCAACAACGCCGCTTTGTTGACCTGGTAAGGCAACTCGGTCACGATGATGGTCTGTCTGCCGGAGCGCTCGTCGGTTTCAATATGGGATTTTGCGCGCAGGTAAATGCGGCCGCGACCGGTGTGATAAGCCTGATAAATACCCCGTGCGCCGTTTATGATGCCTGACGTAGGAAAATCAGGTCCCGGAATGTACTCAAGCAGGCCGGCGATATCAATGTCCGGATTATCGATAAGCGCGATTACCGCATTCACCACCTCGGTCAAATTATGGGGCGGTACGTTTGTTGCCAACCCGACGGCAATACCGGCGGAACCGTTGATTAACAAATTCGGTATGCGAGTCGGGAAAACGTCAGGCTCAGACTCTGACTCATCGTAGTTCGCCGAAAAATCCACCGTTTCCTTGTCAATATCCGCCAACAACTCGTGGGCGATACGCGACATGCGAACTTCGGTGTAGCGCATGGCCGCAGGTGAATCCCCGTCAACGGAGCCGAAATTCCCTTGCCCATCCACCAGCATGTAACGCAGCGAAAACGGCTGGGCCATACGCACGATGGTATCGTAAACAGCGGTGTCGCCATGGGGGTGGTACTTACCGATAACATCCCCGACAATACGGGCAGACTTCTTGTAGGCCTTATTCCAATCGTTACCCAGCTCGCTCATCGCGTACAGCACGCGACGGTGAACCGGTTTGAGGCCGTCGCGAACATCCGGCAGCGCACGCCCTACAATAACGCTCATGGCGTACTCCATGTAGGAGTGCTTCATCTCTTCCTCAATGTTGATGGGCAGTATTTCTTTAGCGACCTCTGTCATAGGCGAAACATTTACCTGTAGTCTATCCGTGAAACAAATAGGGACCGACGTTGAACCTCAATCCGCGTCATACTCTCTACCAAGCGTGTTTAAACATTGCTATTCTGGCCGAACGTTTGACCCTATCTCACCAATGGTTTACTGCAACTTTTTTACTGCAACTTGTCTACTGCAACAACGCGTCACCCTATAAAATGACGGCGTGCCACTTCGCCAATCTGGACGAAACAGATCAGGGCCACTAAAGCAGGGACAAAACGTAGCTGCGCCGATAGCACAGCTTACTAATGTACTCAACGTATTGCTTATAGGGCTGCCTTCAAAATTAATTCACATTTCTGGCTGCCGATTCATCCCGCCTGGCCGCGTTGCCTACATGGATCGTAGGTAAGGAGCGAGAGCGGGACGCGGTAGCGTTGCAAAAACTTGAAAGATTCCTAATATTCCTGCGTTTTCGCGCCTTGCCAGGCGGGCGCCTCAACGCTCAAAAATGTAAACTTATTCTTGCGCGAGCCCTTAGGGGCCTCCGCGTATTTTCCCTATCGCGCCCTGCGCCTTCGGACACCTTCGTGGTTCCGTGAGAATGCCTGGAAATAAACCGGCTAGCCTCACGTTCGCTATGAGTAGTCGCCGCCGACGAGCTAGCTTGGCGCATATATACCCGTGGCGTTTGTGATTTAGGTGTCTATAGCACGCCCTCTTCTTTACATGGCTGCGTTGAATCTCCTCGCAATAGTCCGGATATTA
>CALZJI010000014.1 GCA_945787615.1 uncultured Chromatiaceae bacterium
GTTCGCCCTCGTGGCAACCTTCTATTGGATATAGCACTATACTACAACGATTACCAAGATCTGATTGGTACCGCTGCATTAGCACCTTTCTTCGAAACGGACCCTCCTCGAATCTTACGTGTTCCCTGCTAACGCTGAGCTTAAAGAACGTCGCGTTTTGGTGTTTAGCGAGCGTCAAACAATGCAAAACGTTCTTTGCGAACAACTAAGCACGTGGGGCTTAGGGCTCGCGAATAAATAACTTCGTATTTTTCGCGCCCAGAGTGGGGTCAGATGTGAATGGCACTTAGTTAAGCCAAAATGTAGGGTGGGTTAGCGTCTTTTTGCGTAACCCACCAAGCGTTAGGTAGCAACGCAACCTGATTTTTATGAGTGCCTAGCGGCACCACTGGTGGGTTACGGCGCAAAAAGACGTGCCTAACCCACCCTACATCGGGTGTAGAATCGCTTAACTAAGTGCCATTCGGGTCAGATGTGGACAATCCGATTGAGCAAGACCGCAGGACTAGCCCGGCTAATTCGAGGATTTTGCGATCTAGGATTGTTCAAAGATGGCCCGAAAATGGGATGTGAAAATCGTAAGCTATTTTTTCGCGAGCCCTTAGTAAGAAACACTTAATGGCGATCACGGAGACTACGGGATCGCCGTATCCGAAGGATTGGCGCGCGATTCGCCTAATCTAATGCCCAGCGGACCGCGCGGGACAAAAACCTCGATCGTTTTTCCGTCGCGCTCTATTTCTAACCCGATGATCTCGCCGGCTTCGCCTTCGAAAATTTGCGAGGTCAGGTCGCTCCATGAAAATATGCGTTGGCCGTCATAGCGCATTATGGTATCGCCGAAGCGCAGATCGACGTCTTGGGCTGCGGAGCCGGCCATCACACTTTCGACCGACACGCGATTCGTTTGGCCAGTGGCAAATAAGTAACGGTCGTAGTCTTGTTCGCCTAACTCTTGCTTAAGGGAAGTCAACGCCTCGTCGAGTTCGGCGACAGCCTCCGTATAGCGTGGTGTTCCGAGCCATTTTTCTCGCCGTGCCCGGTCTCGTAGATACAGTCGTTGTAACTGCGTTTCATCGAGCCGTTTCTTGAGGTCGGCGGCTTGCGCGGTGTCAAAACCCGCGGCAATAAATGATGACTCGTCGACGATGTGTTGTGTGCGCTCTGTATTTCGATCGTCGGGCAAGGCGTTTACGAGGGGGGGCGAGTTCGTGTTGGCGCTAATAGTCGCGGCTTCCAGGCGTTCAGTTAGACTAACAACGTCCTCTCGGAGGTGGCCGACAGACTCCTCTAGTCGCTTACGCTCCACGATCTCGCGATTGACTAACGCTAAAATTTCAGCGAGGGCGTCCTGGTCGGAGATAAGCGCGGGCTCGACGGTTATAGCGCCGCTTGTGCTGGGCATCGGCTCGGATACGCCCGGGGGCGTGGCGGTGGTCGCCCGCTGATCAAGGCCGTTATTGTCAGGATCGCGCGATCCCGTTGCAAGGGCGCCGAGTACAATTCCTGCTGTCAATATGACGGCCATGGTGGCGAAACGACCTAACATAAGTTCCCCTGATAGGCGGTTGAGCGTTGTTAAATTGAGGCGCTGTTACTAAATCTAAA
>CALZJI010000015.1 GCA_945787615.1 uncultured Chromatiaceae bacterium
CCCGCGAAAAAATAACTTACGATTTTCGCATCCCATCTTCGGGCCATCTTTGAACAATCCTCAATCGCAAAATCCTCGAATTAGCCGGGCTAGTCCTGCGGTCTTGCTCAATCGGATTGTCCAAATCTGACCCAAATCTGGGCGCGAACAATACGAAGTTATTTATTCGCGAGCCCTTAGGGCTCGCGTCGCACACGCGCGGTTGCACCTATCTACTAGGCGCTTATCGCGTCGTGTAAGCGATTTATGTCCTTAAGAGTTCGAGGAGGTCCTCTAACTCTTGGCGCATTTGTCGAATCACTTGTTGGCTGTGATTAGCGTCGACTTTTGCTTCGCTGCCCGCTAACTTCTGCCTAGCACCACCGATGGTGAAACCTTCTTCGTAGAGTAGACTGCGAATCTGTCTTACCATCATCACGTCTTGGCGTTGATAATAACGCCGATTGCCGCGACGTTTAACAGGTTTCAGTTGCGGGAACTCTTGTTCCCAGTAACGAAGCACATGGGGTTTCACTTCGCAAAGCTCGCTCACCTCACCTATTGTGAAGTAGCGTTTACTTGGCAAAATGGGTAGTTCACAGTTGTTCTTTATCGCTGCTTCCAGCATAGGCCTCTACTCGCGCTTTGAGTTTTTGCCCGGGATGGAATGTAACCACCCGGCGGGCAGTAATCGGAATTTCTTCACCCGTTTTCGGATTACGGCCCGGACGTTGTTTTTTGTCACGAATATTGAAATTGCCAAATCCTGACAATTTCACTTGACCGCCCCGCTCAAGGGCCGCGCGAACTTCTTCAAAAAACATCTCGACAAATTCCTTTGCCTCGCGCTTGTTTATCCCGAGCTCCTGAAACAGTCTCTCGGCCATATCTGCTTTTGTTAGCGCCATTTTTTAGTCTCTCAGTTTGCCACCAAGTTTCTTATCCAATTCCTCAACTACCGCTGTAAGCAGCGTGTCGACGTCCTCGTCGTTCAAGGTACGTACAGTATCCTGCAACGTTAGTCCCAACGCAAGACTTTTTCTCCCGGAATCAACACCTTCCCCTTCGTAGACGTCAAACAACTGGAGGTCTTGCAACAGTGCGCCCGCGGTCTCCGTCACCACCTCTTGAACCGCCGCCGCAGTGGTCTTGACATCCACGACAATCGCAATGTCTCGACGGATGGCCGGAAACTTCGAAAATTCTTTAAATTGCGGCCGCCTCACGTCGGCTACTCGATCCAGCTGCAGTTGAAACAACAACGTACTGCCCGTTAGATCCAGCTTTCGCTGCAAATGCGGGTGTAATACCCCCACCCAGCCGGCTCGTATCCCATTTTTTGTCTTAATAGCCGCGCATTGACCGGGGTGAAGCGCATAATTCTTTTCAGGAATAAAGATAAAGTCACTGGCGTGCCCCGTCAATCCCAGAACCGCCTCCACATCGGATTTAATGTCAAAAAAGTCGGTCTTGCGGGCGTTAACACCCCATTGTTGGGGTAAAACGTCACCGCTGACAATGCCACCAATAACAGTGTGTTCTTTCGTGCGGCCATTTTCACTTGAGAACACGGCGCCAATTTCGAACAATCTGATGCGGGGCTGTTGGCGATTTTGGTTGTAGCGTAACGCCTGTACTAATCCGGGCCATAGGCTTTGACGCATTACCGCCATGTCGGCCGAAATGGGATTGGACAAACTTACCACGGCTGCATCCGGGGCTAACGCTTGCTGCAATTCCGGATCGACAAAGCTGTAGGTGATCGCTTCTTGATAACCACGGTCAACGATTAGCTGCCGTATCCGGTTGGTATGGGTGATCGATGTTGATTGCCCCTCAAGCGCCGTACGTACCAGCGGCCTGGCTTCCGGTAGTTGACTGTATCCATAAATACGAGCGACCTCTTCGATCAAATCGGCTTCTATCTGGATATCGAAACGGTAGCCCGGAGGTTGGACATGGTAAACCCCATCGCTACCCTCCTCCACGTCCATGCCGAGACCGTTGAGAATATCGATGAATTCCTTTGGCGCGATACTGTGGCCGAGAAGACGAGATATGCGCCGAGACCGTAGCGCTATACGCTCGCGACGCGGTAGCGCGCCCTCTACGGCTACTTCCGTAACCGGTCCCGGTTTCCCGCCAACAATGTCTAGGAGTAACGCGGTTGCACGTTCCATGGCTCGGCGCGGCAACTTCGGATCAACGCCCCGTTCAAAGCGGTGAGAGGAGTCGGTATGTAAACCATAGCGACGGGCGCGCCCGGCGATGGCGGCTGGGCTGAAAAACGCGGATTCTAAAAATATATCCTGGGTATCATCGCTTACGGCCGAATCCGCACCGCCCATTATTCCGGCCAATGCAATGCCACCCTGCGCGTCGGCTATCAGCACGGCGTTCTTCTCGATCGTGATCTGCTGCCCATTTAACAAGTTCAACGACTCGTTTTCGTGGCCGTAGCGAACCTCGATACCCCCGTGAAGTTTGGCCAGATCAAAGGCATGCATGGGCTGACCTAACTCCAGCAACACATAGTTGGTGACATCGACCACGGGATTGATAGCGCGTAATCCACAGCGGCGTAGCCGTTCGGTCATCCATATAGGGGTGGTTGCCCGAGGGTCAATACCCTTGATGACGCGACCTACGTAACGAGGACAACCTTCCGATGAACGGATCGTGATAGGAAACGTATCGTCAATAACCGGTGGGACGGGCTCCGGGGATGGCTTGTTCAGTACGCAGCGATTGAGGGCTGCAACTTCTCTGGCAATGCCTGCAACGCTAAGACAATCGCCACGGTTAGGCGTCAGTCCAAGTTCGATACTCACGTCGTTGAGCCCGAGATAGTCGCTAATGGGCATGCCGATCTGCGCATCGGATGGCAACACCATGAGCCCAGCTGCGCTTTCGGCCAGCCCCAATTCTGCTTCGGAACAAAGCATCCCAAACGACTCCACCCCACGCAGTTTTGTCTTTTTTATCGTTAAACCGCCGGGCAACGTCGCGCCGACCAGTGCTGTGGGTACGCGCGCATCCGACGCGACATTTTTCGCGCCGCATACAATGGACAACGGTGTTGGCGTACCCACATCGACCCTGCATACCTGCAAGCGCTCGGCATTAGGGTGTGGTTCGACGGTTAGAACGCGTCCAACGACCACAGCATCGATCGGCGGTGCCACGGGTTCCACCGCATCCACCTCAAGCCCCGCCATGGTAAGTTGTTCGGCAAGCGTATCCGTGGAAACATCGGGATTTACCCATTCACGTAACCATTGCTCATTAAACCGCATAACAACAACCTTTCACGGGTAGCATACTGCGGACTCGCGTCAATATTACTTCACATTTTGGATGTCGACACATCTCACCTGACTGAGTTACAAGAACTTGAAAGATAGTTATATTCCTGCGTTTTTGCGCCTTGCCAGGCAAGCGCCTCAACGCCAAAAAATGTGAAGTAATTATAACGCGAGTCCTTATTTCCACTAGCTTCAAGAGAACTGCCGCAAGAAACGAAGATCGTTTTCGAAAAACAACCGTAAGTCGTTTACCCCATAACGCAGCATGGCGAGACGCTCCACGCCCATTCCAAAAGCGAAGCCCGTATAACGCTCGTTATCGATGTCTACGTTCTTAAAGACCTGGGGATGGATCATGCCGCAACCCAACACCTCTAACCAACCGGTTTGACTACAGACGCGACAACCCTCCCCGCCGCACATGACGCACTGCATATCGACTTCCGCGGACGGCTCTGTAAACGGAAAATAAGAGGGACGAAAACGAACCTTGAGGTCCTGTTCGAAGAACGCCCTTAAGAAATCGTGCAACAATCCTTTGAGCTCGGCAAAACTGGTGTGTTCGTCCACCACGAAGCCTTCCACTTGATGGAACATCGGCGTATGGGTCACATCTGAATCGCACCGATAGACACGACCCGGAGCAATCACGCGTAACGGTGGCGTCTTGTTTTTCATCACTCGAATTTGTACGGGTGAGGTATGGGTTCGCAAGACGGTGCGCTCATCGACGTAAAAAGTATCATGCATGGCCCGTGCGGGATGATCCGCAGGGATGTTCAATGCTTCAAAGTTATAATAATCGCCCTCGATCTCCGGCCCTTCTGCAACCTCGAAACCCGCATTGAAGAAAAGTTCCTCGATGCGGTTAAGGGTTCGGGTGATGGGATGAAGACCACCGCAGCTTTGACCACGCCCCGGCAAGGTGACATCGATGGACTCGGCAACAAGTTTTCGTTCCAGTTCCTCCTCGGTGAGCTGTTGTCGCCGTCGTTCGATGGCCTGCTGAAGATGCACCTTTGCCCGATTCACATCTTGCCCTGCCTTCGAACGTTCTTCCGGCGCTAGCTTTCCCAGTTCTTTTAAACGGCCCGTCAGTAAACCTTTTTTGCCGAGGTACGCAACTCGTACCTTATCCAACTCAGCCAAGGAATCGGCGTTGCTAAGCGCCCGTTCCGCCTCTTGCAACATGTCCGTTAATATGACCACTTCTGATCCTCGTGTAACGATGTGTTTACAGCTTTAAAACAGGAAAGGCAATTTCTCGTTGCGTCGTTCGAGCTCAATGGACACCTTTAACGGTAGGTGTGACTCCTCGGCCTGCAATAACGGTGGCCGAGGTTGGCTTCAGCGTTACAGCAACACGCCAACGCCACGTGTAGTCCGGCTTCGTGGAGGAATCCCGTAAAACAGCGTCTACCGAAACGATAAGGGCCGAGGAAATAAATAATTGTCCAAAGATTGGATTTTGGCTCAGATTCAAGGCGCGACAAGGGGCGCATAATCGCTTTATCGAACCCTTGCCGCAACACGGAAGCTGGGCCAAAAGACAAGCAAGATTGGATGATGATTTGTTTCCGCGGCCCTTATGCCCTTAATGTTGAAAATCCAGGCGAGTGGAATGCATCGGCTGAATACCGAGTATGCGTAAGCGGGTTGCCGCTCTTTTACTTCCGGTTCGCAGCCAGATTTCGTACAAGCGCAATACGTCTAAATTCGTCGAGCGATTTGCATTCTCGCTTACCTCCATTAACACGTCGACGAAATCGGCGAACTTCTCGGTCAACTCGTCGAATAACTGTTGCGCGGATTTATTGCGATATGTACCGTGCAGCGCCTCGGACACGCTGGAATACGCATTACCGCCCATAGCGATGTAATAGTCGATGTCGATTATTTTCCGGCTTAGACTTTCCGCGAAGAACCCGGAAATAAACAATGCCGTATCGCCGAGCTTTTGTAGCAACCGCATACGTTCTACTGCGCTTGGCTCGGCCATAGCGTGGGCATATCTAAGCGCTAAGGGTGTGATGTCCGCGCCGTTATCGGTTTGTTCGAACAACTCTTCGCTGCGGCTGTACGCGGTGAGCATATTAACTAAATACAAAACTGTCTCGCTGCTCGCTTCAATTTGCTGATTTTCGACGGCATCGCTGATGGAGTCGTGAAAGAATTCTTTAATTGATTTATTGGTGATTAACTGTGAATCGTGCAAACCTTCATTACTCATAAGCATACCCTCATCAATATTTAACACCTTCGATGTATGTCGTTATTGCATTTAACCTTACAGTATCTATGCTGCATACATGAGGCCAACTTACACGTCGTATGATTAATACTCCGAGTATATTCAAGCATTATTTAGAAGAACAGATTATATTTTTCACAAAAGTATGCTACGGTATTATTGATTAGTTAAACGTTAGCAGCACTCTCAAGCGAGGAGTGCTAATTAGACTAAAGCCGAAGCCGGTCGTTGTTTTGATCTATCTAAACGCGTTATTGCGCAAAAGATATTTTCCCCCGCCTCTAGGGCTACGAAAAAATAATTATCCAACCTTGGTTGTCTTTTTACGCAGCTTCTGCGTTACGGCAAGTGTTACATATTTCAATATGCGCCACTTGCCGCGCCGTGTATCTGAGCAAAAATCCGGCGCAATCTTTGGGTAATTATTATTTTCCGCGGCCCCTACCGCTGATTTAGATGCACCGTAAACGTGCCCAAATTCACGCACATTTATGGCTTTAACGCGGTGACGAGAAACGCGAAATAAATTGTTGATGCGGTCATGTTCAGAGAAAAAGGGCTGCGCATGGCCAGGTTACTTAGACCTTCACATCTGGCCTTTTTTTCTGCTTGGTTGAGTAGCCATCGCCTTTGCGTGATGGTCCATGACGCCGTCCCGGCCCAATGGGGACTCGACGCGTTGCGTCAAACTCAAACGGCTCCAGTCTCCATGCTTACGTGCGATTGTCCAAGTTCGCTAGTGCGATTAGACGCCATATTTAGTATGTTATTATAATCACCGTGCGTATGGGTACATTTGGCGCCGAACCCCACCCCTTATGTTCACAAAATTTAGATCAAAACACCGGTACGCCTAAGCTAATGATGCATACGTTTTTCTCGTCCGCCATCGTTATCGGGTTGGTTCTTTCCGCCATTCTACTGTCTACTGCAGCGGGGGAGGAAACGATAGGTAGCGGACCTTTATCCTTCGTTCACCCGCACCAGGAGCCGTGCGTCGCATGTCATTTAGAAGGTGTTGACGAAGCAAAGCTGCTCGCCAGCGCGGGAGACGAATGCCTGCAATGCCACGATAGGGACCAAATTGGCGGAAAACCGTCGCAAAGAGCGCAAAGTCAGCCTGATAATTCGAATAAAATTGAAGAGTTAGCGCATCTCTCGGCCGTCGCCGAATTGGCGATGCCCATCTATTACGAAGAATCCCGCGCGGCCAACCCAACGACATGACCCTAATCCCCGGCGGCGCTTTCAGTCGCGGCACCGACGGGCGCCTTCCCGACGAAGGTCCACAACATACCGTTACGCTTGATCCGTTTTTTATTGATACCTATGAAGTGACGAATCTCCAATATAAGCGGTTTAACGACACGACCAACCGAAGATCCCCCGACCATTTTCGCAACCGCACTTTCCCGCCGGGAAAAGCCGACCACCCAGTGACCTTCGTTACCTGGAGCGACGCCAACGCGTACTGCGAGTGGGCGGGTAAGCGACTGCCTACTGACCAAGAATGGGAAAAAGCGGCGCGCGGTACAGACAGAAGAATGTTCCCGTGGGGCGATGAATTTGACATAAACAAAGCCAACACGCCGGTCAGGTGGCAAAAAATCGGCAAGTTCGGCGATACGACGCCGGTAGGCGCGTTCCTAAAAGGCGCCAGCCCCTATGGCGTTCACGACATGTCTGGCAACGTGTGGGAATGGACTGCGTCGTGGTACCAAGCGTACCCTGGCAATAAAACCGATTCCGAAAACTATGGAACGCGGTACAAGACGCTAAAGGGGGGCTCTTGGTTTGACTGCTCGTTTTACAGATGCGGAATTTCGGCGCCCGTGTTTAACCGTGCATTTTTCGCGCCTCAGACGAAGAACAACAGTTTCGGTTTTCGCTGCGCCAAGGACGCGAAAGCGACGCAAGTTAAGGGTGGGTGATGAAGAGTCGACATATTTTTCTAACGTCGGCGGAGGCGGCATCGGCCATTACGCCATTAGTTATTTTTTTCGGGCCGCGTCTCGACAGTACGCTGAGCCCGAGCTCGAGACGGAAGACGTCGGCTTCCGCTGCGCAAAAGACGGCTAGCCCGCATTTCTCACAGGGACGCGCCCGGCCCGGCTTAGGGCTCGCGTCAAAATCAATTCACGTTTTGGACATCGATCCATCTCGCCTAGCTGCGTTGCCTACATGGACGTAGGTAAGGAGCGAGAGCAGGACGCGGAAGCTTTGCCAGGCGAGCGCCTCAGCGCCCAAAATGTGAATTAGTTTTGAGGCGAGCCCTTAGCGCGGAAACCGGGAAAGAGTGCTACCTTTTGTTATGCATGA
>CALZJI010000016.1 GCA_945787615.1 uncultured Chromatiaceae bacterium
ATTGACAATCGATTGCGTAAATTATTGCCAGATCGTTAGTAGAGAATTCGACCCACCAAGCATCATTGATCGCCGCTTGTTTTCCGAGTTCGCAACAGACCGGTAAAGTTTGGCACCAGCCTTAATTTCCGAAATATCGTTCCGCATGGCTAAAGGCGTCAACGCCAACTCGCTCGCCGATCAAACGTCCGGGCATGTCATCGACTGGAGGATGAATGCCGCCCCAGATACGAGATAGGCTGCATTGATCAGAGGCGTCACGGTAGGTAGCCCATTGCAGGGTGACATCAA
Source organism: uncultured Chromatiaceae bacterium (assembly GCA_945787615.1). Lineage (GTDB taxonomy): Bacteria > Pseudomonadota > Gammaproteobacteria > JAADHS01 > JAADHS01 > CALZJI01. The sequence goes on from CALZJI010000016.1 coordinate 292, forward strand.
CGCTCGGGCCAGTCTCGAAGACGAGAAAACTATTTTTTGGTGCCTCGAACTCACCCATTCCACCGGGAAAATAAGGGTCGCCCGTAAACAAGGTCAATAATTCGGCGGCGGCGCGTGAATAGGTTGAGTGACCCGAGACATAGCCAGCGAAAGGCGGCGTAACAAACGAGGGCCGCTGATAGGGCCACCAGTTTTCGCCCAGAATCCAGTCGACTCCAGCAATATCGCTAGTGGGGTCAGGAATTGAATCGGGACCGCGCCAAGAATAGATTTTAATCTTACCGGTATTCTCATCATTCTCGCCCGCCAATGGATCGCTCGGCGATACCAGCTCAATCAGGCCCGGGATTAATGGCAATCCGCCAACGTGATAGGAGGGCTGCGTTGGATCTGAGCTTTGACCCAGAACCGCCATGGTCCTAATAGCCGAAATCGGCCGAATGTAGTCGTACCAGCCCTTAACGCCCCAGGCGGATATCGCTGCGTCATGCATTGCGCCGCCGAGGGCGAAATAGGCTTTGACGTCCCATTCCAGATCATCAAGTACGGGGCCCTGGCCGCCAATGCGTTTCTCCAGTTCGGGTTGGTCGTTAATGTAATTGAGGATTACAAACCAATGGCCTGGCGGGGTTTCTGAATCGGGGCCGTCCGCCCAGAACTCGGCTAGGACGCGGGCGTAATCGCCACGCAGCACGCTATTTGGTGCATACGGTTCGCCCGTGCGGGGATTAAGCGCGCGCCCCGGACTTGAGTCGCCGCCATTCATACGATCATAGAACGACTCATATGCCGCGCTGGATTGCGGCAAGCTCTGGTTGTCGCCGATGGCTCCCGGCGAGATGTCCCACATCACGCCGTCGCGCGGATCCAGATGGGCCGCCCAGGCGAGCACTACGGAAAAATTCCACTTGTATTCATCAGACTCGGCGCCCCCGTTCACCCAATCAATATAAGGCGGCGCCCCCGGGTCATGGTAGACCAGGTAATCAAAACCGCCGCGTTGGAATATAGTCCGATCAACGTCCGTCAATGCAAAGGGCAAGACGCCACCCCACTCGGGCCCCACAAATTCGGTCGTAGTTGCGCCAAGCACATTTCCCGCCTGGTCAATAAACGTTTCCAAAGCTAAGGGCTGCCAACGGTTCATGTCCTCAATTAATGGATTTCCTGCGCCGGCCGGCGCCAGCGGTGGATTCACCGGTTCGTATGATTCAATTGCGTAGCCATTCGCCTCGTTGGCGCCGTCTTGTAGGCCGTAAGCAATCATGCATTCCGCAATATAATTACCTAGCGCGGCGGCGGAACCCCCCGAGTAATCTGTCGCTTTTACAGAAGCGCTATAGCCTAACTCGGATAACAAATCGTCAAAAACCTTTTGTGACTGTAAGGCGCCGGGGGAATCCGTAAAACGGTGAGACAACAAGCGGTAGGCTGCATAACTGATCGCCTCCTCACGAGCGGATTTTTTATCAACTGGATCGGGAAATCCTTTAAGTGAACAACTGAAGCCATTAACGGTATTGCCCAACAAATACGTTTGGGCCGTATCATCAAACACAGCCCAGGCGTCATACGTTATTGTTGATGCGTGAAAGAGATTCCGCGCGTGCACGGTGGGACGAGCTAGGTCGAGTCGAATCGCGGATAACAGCGCTTCATTCCAACGCCTGGCCACAGAATGAGTACTTTTCTCGTTAGAAGCGTCGTTACCATTATTAGAAAAACAGCTAGTAAGGAGTAAACTAACCGCCATGCCAAGTGCGAATATTATTCTGCCGTTAACTTCATGCAAGTTAATTTACCTTATTGCATTCATATTAAAATTTACGGGAATGACCAGCGACAGAACCGCCGCGCACCAAGTGAACGGCGGTCGCTGCGCGCCGCAAGAGGTACGGATACCCGCGACGCATGTCGCTGACCGCCGTGGCGGCACGATGACGATAGCTACTGGCGCCACGAAGATACTAAAATGTAGCCCATCTTCTCAATTTGGGAAGACCCGTGAGAAATGCTGGGCTAGAACTCTATGCGTTTCCTCATGATGAGAACGCTCTTATAGCGAACCGACGTTAGCAGACCCAGGAGTAGAACCATGTAACTTACGGAACCGCCGCCGTTTTCAATTGCTGTGTTTGCCGGCGACGCGCTTTCGCCGTCAAGACCTTCGATGACGCCGTCAACCGCGTCCTCTTCAACAATAACGCTGTTGTTGCTCGTCGTCGTAGTTGAGGTTTGCGTCTCTTGAACATTAGTTTCTTCGATGACGTCACTGGCCTCGTCGCCTACTTCGTTATCGTCATCGCTCGTGGTAACTGTAGTCGAGAGCAGCGTGCTGACGCCGCCCGGATCGACAATAACGCCGTTGGCCTGGCCATCTTCATCATTGGCGCCGCCATCTTGTATTTCAATCTGCACGCACCAATGGCCTTCCGTAAGGCCGGGCGACCAGCTGTCGTCGCCAGGCGGCGAGCAGAATCCCGGCGCGCCCAGGGTCGATGAAAGTTTGTTATAGTTGTCCTCGGCAAAGGCGGTCCAGCCGTACGCGTCGGTGAATTTGCGGTAGATCGCAGTGGCGGAAACAGCGGCCTTCTGCGGGAAAACGAAACGGACCGTCTGACCGGCATTGGGCAGGTCATGCGCTTCGAAGTCGAAGACGCCGCCAACGTTGACGTAGTCCGGATCAGAATACAGGTCCTCGATGACTTCCAGATCCTCATCACTCAGCTGCACGCCGTTATTTTCGCCTTGCCGCGCAAACCGGCCGAGCGTAATGCGAATGCCGGCGTCGCTTTCGGCGAAATAGCCGTCTACGCTTTCAGGCGCCGAAGGCAGAATATTGGCCTGATCGAGGCCGTCCAGATAATTTGGGACGCCGTCATTATCCGCATCGGCATAGCCTTCCGTCGCGTAGTCGAAGTCGCGCGCCGGCGTGCTACCGTCCACAAACGAGTCGGTTGACGAAAACGTCCGCTGCGTTGAAGTCGCTGCTTACCGCCAGCGGCGTGCCAAAACTGGCATAGTCGCCGTTGCTCATGTCAGCCTTAAACTCCATTGTCACGCCTGAACCCGCGACGACTTGGGTGATGTTGGGCTTTTCCGCGATTCTGGCTTCTTCGTAAACCATCGAGATTTCGGCGTCGGACGTAACCCGCTTCATCGCCACCTTCGACGGGTTGCCGTAGCCGGTTTGTGCGAAGAAGTGTGTGATTAAGTCGTTTAACAACGTTTTATTCCTTTGTTGACGCCCGCAGGAACGAGAAGAATAAGTCAGTTGCCGTGTACTGCGTGTTTGAACCGTCCTGTGAGCGAGTTTCTCAATCTCACGTAAGGGAACGCGGTCGGACCCGCTTCGGCAATCTCCACTGCTTTGTTTATAGTCACTATTTTATCTGTTGCTAATTCTGTTGTTAATCAAGAAACCGATTGTGTTGCCGTTAACTACGTCAGCTTCGGCCGATCACTGGTTCGTGAGCAGTGCGGGTTGTATGTAGTGCGTGACGAGGCCGTAACGTGAAGGAGCGGGAGTCGCAAATTTGCATTCCAATAATGAAGTTCTTGCCCGGACTGCCGTATGTAACAGCAATGATTCACTATATCTGCATCCATTGGGTCCGGCGCAACGCCTCGGGGAGATTACATGATCACCTTATCGCTCATGGAAGCTTATGTGATTGGTGTAGTAACGAAGGGTTATAAATATGCTATCTCCGCTTAAAAACGGGAATTTTTTCAGTCGCTTATCCGTGCGAATGAAAATTAGTTTGACCATGTCTGTCATTTTTTTTGTGGTCATTGGTCTTGTTACCGCACTTAGCACCAGCATGAGTAGGAAACAGGCAGGTGAAACCGCCGAACGATGGGCCAAGGAGATTGCTTTCTCCTATTTCGATGCGCTAAATACCATGATGTTGACCGGGACGATGGACCAGCGCTCTATATTGCGTGGCAAAATTCTTAAGCGTGACGGTGTGGTGGATGCACGGGTTATACGCGGAGAACCGGTTAAACAACAATTCGGCCCAGGATTTCCAGATGAGCAACCCGTGGATGAGTTTGATGCCAAGGGTTTGCAGGGCGAAGAAATTGTTCATATCGAAAAAAAGAAATTGCTTGAGGATGGCAAAGAAGGAAGGGTAATTACTGTTGTAGAGCCGTTTCGCGCTACCGAGGCAAAGGCGCCTGATGATGTCAATTGCCTGGCTTGTCACAACGTACCGTCGGGAAGCGTTAACGGCGCGATTCGTGTCGACTACTCGCTTGCGGAGTCAGACACGGCAATAGCACAACAGCGTACCATGGAAATCCTGGCCAATGTCGTATTGCTGATTATTGGTGTGGCCGTGGCAAATTTCCTGTTGCGCGGTTGGATAACGAAACCGCTCAAAGAAATTATCGATGTCGTAACCAAGCGGACAGATGGGGATACGGCTTCGCGAGTCGAAGTTCGAAGCGTAGATGAGATTGGTCGTTTAGCGGAAGCGTTTAACAACATGGCGGATAACATTGATGCCAACACCGAACAACAAAAACTTCAGGCTCAACGGGAATTTGACGTCGCCAACGATCTTAGAGAAAAAGTTAACGTCCTTCTCGATGTTGTCAACAAGGCAGCTGATGGCGACTTTAGTGGCAAAGTCACCTTTAGTGGTGAAGACGCCATTGGCGAGCTTGGAAATGGCTTGCAAAAAATGGCCACTAATTTGAACGACTATATGGAAGAACGCCGTCAAGTCGCGGAAGAGCGCCAACGGGCAATGGAAGAGCGTCAAAAAGCGATAGAAGAGCTTCGAACTAACGTCGATACTATGCTCGCAGCGGTGAAAAAGGCTGCTGACGGTGACTTAACCGGAACGATAGCTATTTCCGGCGGTGATGAAGTCGCGCAATTGGCCCAGGGCATACAAGTAATGATTAACAACTTGAATGGTCTTGTAACGCGTGTGCAACAATCCGGTTTCCAGGTCACGTCATCGTCAACCGAAATCGCGGCATCGGCAAGAGAACAGGAAGCCACGGTGGCAGAACAAGCCGCTACTGTCAACCAAATCGTAGCGACGGCGACGGAAATTTCCGCAACTGCAAAAGAATTGGCGCATACCATTGATGAGGTTGCTAATGTTGCGACAGGGACCAGGGACGCTGCGGCAAATGGTCAAGAAGGTCTCTATAGAATGGAAGAGACCATGCATAGCGTCGTTGATTCATCACACAATATCACAAAAAAATTGAAAGTGTTGAGTGAAAAGGCGGGCAATATCAACTCAGTCGTTACCACGATTACCAAGGTCGCAGACCAGACTAACTTGTTGTCTCTGAACGCGGCGATTGAAGCCGAAAAGGCGGGTGAGTACGGTGTCGGTTTTGCCGTAGTGGCCACGGAAATACGCCGCCTTGCTGATCAGACTGCTGTCGCAACCTTAGACATCGAGCAGATGGTGAAAGAAATGCAATCTGCGGTATCAGGGAGCGTAATGAGTGTAGAAACATTTTCCAATGAAGTTGAAACGAGCGTCGAAGATGTAAAAACCATTAGTGGTCAACTAGTGCATATTGTTGAGCAGGTTCAAGCGCTGACGCCTCGTTTTGAGAGTGTACAGGAAGGCATGCATATGCAAGCTGATGGTGCAGAACAAATTAAAGAATCCATGGTTCAACTGAACGAATCAGCACAACAGACCGTTGAATCACTGAGGCAGTCGCACGCCGCCATCGACCGGCTTAACGATGCGGCTCATGGTTTGCAGGAAGGAGTATCGCTCATCAAAGTTAGTTCATAGTGGTCGGAAATGCTTTTTTTACGATTTTTAATACGAAATGAAAAGTATGTAATCGAAACCTCCAAGGTCGTCGAAGTGATTCCTTTAGTGCAGCTGAAACACGTACCTAGAATGCCGAGCTGTGTCGCGGGACTGTGTAATTATCGAGGATCACCGATACCGGTGATTGACTTGTGTCAACTGGTTGAAGTGACCCCATCACGTCGGTTTTATAGCACTCGGATTGTTCTCGTGAATTACCAGGATCTCAACGGCGAGAAACGTATTGCCGGCCTGTTGGCGGAGCGCATAACGGAAACGATCGATCTGGATGATTCCAGATTTATTGGTTCCGGGGTTCAGAATCAGGAGAGCCCGTTTCTGGCAGAGGTGATGACAACAGAGAATGGGATTGTCCAAAGAATAGAAATAGACAGTGTATTACAAAATATATTGAGTGTTACCCTATCTGAAGACCAAGCGGCGGTATTGAGTTAATAATGGCGCGCAATAGTATATCCATGAACCGAAAGTAACTTAAAGGATATACAAAACCAATGTTTTATGGCTTTATCGAAAATCTCCTCAAAAACAAGATGGGGCTGAATCCTGACTCGATAGGTTCCTCGACAATTGCAAAGGCGATTGGTAGACGTATTGTCGAAACTGGCTCTGAAAACATTCACAAATATTACGAGAACCTAATCAATACAGAGCAGGAAATGATGGCGCTGATTGAAGAGGTTGTAGTGCCGGAAACATGGTTCTTTCGCGATAAAAAACCTTTTCTCTATCTGCAAGATTATGTCGCTAAGACGTGGTTGCCTAACAATGCAGGCTCAAACAATGTGTTGCGTGTATTGAGTATACCGTGTTCTCGCGGCGAGGAGCCGTATTCTGTGGCAATGCTGCTGACTGACTTGACACTGGCGCCATCATCAGTCTGTATCGATGCAATTGACATCAGTAGTGAGTCATTGACAATGGCAAAGAGGGGGCGTTACGGAAAGAATTCATTTCGCGGCAACGACCTTAGCTACCGTGAACGATACTTTTCAAAAAACGAAAATGACTATATGTTGGCAAACGAAATTCGTCAGCTGGTGAATTTCACACAGGGAAATGTGCTCGATGAAACTGGATTCCCCGTCACGGGCCTTTATGACGTTATTTTCTGCCGGAATTTACTGATCTATTTCGATAAAGAAGATCAATATCGCGTCATTAAGAGGCTCCACAATCACCTTAAAGACAACGGTATCCTTTTTGTCGGCCACGCTGAGGCCAGTCAAATCTTTGATGGTTTGTTCGAACCCGTGCGTCATAGAGGGACATTTGCCTATAGGAAGGGAAGTGGGAAGGCATCCGGAAACGATAATAAATCTGGACCGAATTCGCCTATTGCCGCGAAGCCTAATAATCAATTAACGCTCATAACCGCTCCCAAAGAAATCGCTAACAAGCCGAAAAAACCACGAAAAAGTGAACGACGGCGAGCAGCAACAAATTCTACTAACAAGATTCCCTCTGGAAATGAGAATGAGGAGATTCTGCTAAACATAGAACGCCTGGCCGACCGGGGCATGTTGCAGGAGGCAGGAAAACTCGCCGAAGCCTATCTAGCTGAACATAACAAATCAGCAAAAGCCTACTACTTTCTTGGTCTGGTCAGAGAAGCAAGCGCTGATCATGATGGCGCTGTTGAATTATTTCGCAAAGCGGTTTATTTGAACGCTGATTATCCAGAGGCGCTTGTGCATTTATCACTGCATGCTGACCGACATGGCGACAAAAAGCTGGCCGAGCGGTACAGGGAACGGGCAAAACGCGCGGAACTGCGGCGTAGGAAGTAGAGGAAGTGGTGGCGGATCTTTTTAAACGGTGTGTCAAACATGACCATTAATACCGATAATTGTTGGAAAACGATAGGCGTATGGGGTAATCAAACACCGCGTTGTCCAGAACTGGATCGCGTTATTCACTGTCGTGATTGTGACGTGTTTTCAAAGGCTGGTCGCGGTCTGCTAGAACGGGAACTACCACAGGACTATGTTAGTGAACGTACCGAGTTGCTTGCCAGAAAAAAGGAGGTTGGCTCATTAGAAGTGATGTCAGCCGTAATTTTCCGCATTGTCGATGAGTGGTTGGCAGTGACCACAGGGATCGTACAAGAAGTGTCTGACATTCGACCCGTTCATCATATCCCGTATACGAATATTAGAAAAATTAAAGGTATCGTATTTATCAGGGGTGAACTGCATATTTGTGTATCCATCGGTGGCTTACTTGGTATTTTGAAAGGGGATACCAATAAAGAACAGGACACACAAATAGATTATACACAGCGTCTTATCATTATTTCGAATGATGGACAAAAATTTGTTTTTCCTGCCAACGAGATACTTGGCACGCAAAGAATATCACTGAATGAACTAAAAAGCGTACCTTCGACGTTCTCCAATTCGATGTCTAGCTTCATTTCCAACATATTTGAGTTTAAGGGCAGAACAGTGGGTTTGTTGGATGAGCAGCGGGTGATGGATGGCTTAAAGGAGAGTCTGACATGACTGGCGGTGACTTAAGCGGCCTGTCAATGATGGGTTTGTTCCGATTAGAAATGGAAAGCCAACTTCAGGTATTGACAGACGGCATGCTTGCCTTGGAACAAGATCCTGGCTCAGCGGAGCAAATTGAAGCGCTAATGAGGGCAGTGCATTCTATTAAGGGTGCGGCGCGAATGGTTGGCGTCGATGCGGTCGTGAGAATATCACACGTAATGGAAGATTGCTTTGTTTCAGCCCAGAAAGAGGAGTTGGTACTAAATAGCGAGATTATCGATGTCTTATTGGATGGCGTCGACATGATCAGGCAAGTCACTGAAGAAAGGGAGGAGCCGATCAACGAGTGGTTAGCGCGACACGAAGCAGAAATCGACCCTTTAATCGCATCTATTTCTTCAGCGCTAGTGCGCCGGTCTGTCGATATGCCGGATACCCCTGTGACTGAAGTACCAGAACCAACGGAACCAGCGGTAGATCGAATAAATGAACACGATACTGAACGGGCGGCTCAACAGGTTCAAAACACCCTGGAGGATGTACAGAAGGAGTTTAGTAAAGAGATTGAGGCGCTGTGCGAGACTGGGATTAATGAGAAACAGCATTTAGATTGGTCAAATGACGAACTTGCCAGAAATAAGGGGCGCGTACTCAGGGTGAGCTCAGAACATATGGACCATTTGCTCGGTTTGGCAGGTGAAGCTATGGTCGAATCGCGCTGGTTACGTCCCTTCCTCGAAACTATGTTAAGGCATAAGCGTTACCAGTTCGAATTGGTTCGTGATTTAGATAGTTTACGCGAACTTATTGGAGATCTTGATATAACTCATGACACCGAGAATTTGATGACTGAGATGCAGCGCAAAGCTAACGACTATCGAGAGTTTATATCCGATCGCTTAAACGACCTGGAAAGTTACGATCACCGCTCCACGAATTTGGCGTCCCGTCTCCACCGTGAAGTCATTGCTAGCCGCATGCGCCCATTCTCAGATGGAACAGAAGGCATGCAACGTATGGTTCGTGATGTGGCGCGCTCGTTAAAGAAAAAAGTAAAACTGGAGATTAACGGTTTGTCGACCCAGGTGGACCGTGATGTGTTAGAGATGTTGAAAGCACCGCTCAGTCACTTGTTACGTAATGCAATCGATCATGGCATAGAGATGCCGGAGGAACGGCTTAAAGCGGAAAAGCCTGAACAAGGTACCATTCGTCTTGAGGCTTATCATCGCGCCGGGATGTTGTCCGTAAACGTAACCGATGACGGAAAAGGCGTTGATATGAGCAAGCTCAGTGAGAAGATCATAGCGAAAGGCCTGACCACCGAGGAAATGGTTGACCAAATGTCGGAGTCAGAGCTGCTTGATTTTCTATTCCTGCCGAGCTTCAGTACACGGGATTTCGTAACGGAAATATCAGGGCGTGGCGTTGGGCTGGATGTTGTGGCTGATTCGATCCGCGAAATTCGTGGCATCGTTACAGCATCAACCACTCCAGGTAAAGGTATGAGATTTCACATGCAATTGCCACTGACATTATCGGTGGCTCGTACCTTATTGGTCGAAATTGGCGGCGAATGTTATGCCTTTCCACTTGCACGAATTGACCATTTGCTGAAGCTGCCACGCGATGAAGTCAAGTCTCTTGAAGAGCGTGAATACATGACATGGAATGGTCAGCATATCGGATTAACCGTTGCCGCTCAGATATTCGGCGTAGAGCAAATTCAAGATCAAGATGACAACCTGCTTATTATCGTGATCAGCGACCGGCACAGCCAGTATGGCGTGATTGTTGACCGTTTTTTGGGAGAACGCGAATTGGCTGTGCAAGTACTGGATCCCAGGTTGGGTAAAGTTAAAGATATTAGTGCCGCGGCAATGCTTGATGACGGTTCGCCGTCACTCATTATCGACGTGGATGATCTGGTGAGATCCATAGATAAACTCGTTTCGCATGGCCAGCTAAACAAACTGAATCTCGATACTCAACTGATGGGTGAGAAAGAACGGCAAAAGATCCTTGTTGTTGATGATTCTATAACCGTTCGTGAAGTGCAAAGAAACTTATTGGAAACGTATGGCTTTGACGTTGATGTTGCTGTAGATGGCATGGATGGGTGGAATACGGTACGCAGCAATGAATATGATCTTGTGATTACCGATGTTGATATGCCGCGCATGGATGGTATTGCATTAGTCGAGAACATTAAAAAAGACCCCCAATTGAAGGGTTTGCAGGTTATGATTGTGTCGTATAAAGACAGGCCAGAAGACCGGCAGCGCGGTTTGAGTGCGGGAGCGGATTATTATCTCACCAAAGGTAGTTTTCATGATGAGAGCCTTCGCGACGCGGTGATCGATCTGATAGGAGAAGCTTAAGTGAGGGTGGCTATAGTCAATGATTCTAATGTAGCAACTATGGGGCTAGAAAAAATATTGTCCACAACGGGCGAACATCAAGTGGCGTGGACCGCAAAGGATGGTGAGGAGGCCGTTAAAAATTGCGCAAAAGACACCCCTGAACTCGTTTTAATGGACCTGATAATGCCGGTCATGAACGGTCTAGAGGCAACGCGTCAAATTATGAAGATATCGCCATGCCCGATTTTGATTGTAACCGCTTCAGTTGATGAAAACGTGGCAATGGTTTTTGAGGCAATGGGCGTGGGTGCGCTGGATGCGGTGAGTACGCCGGTATTGGGAGGTAACGGACAAGTCTCTGGCGATAATGAACTGTTAAGAAAAATTGCCACCATTAAAAAGCTAACCGAGGCGGCAATAAAACGGGAAAGGCGGCAGATCGACAGTATAGATTCCCGGTCACCCATGAGCGATAGCCCATTATTGGCTATAGGTGCTTCAACCGGTGGTCCTCTGGCGGTGTCTAAGATATTGACTCGCTTGCCTGAAAACTACCCTGCGGCCGGAGTCATCGTTCAGCATGTGGATCAACAATTTTCAGTAGAGATGGCAAGCTGGCTGGATAACCAGTGCGCGCTGACCGTCCGCGTTGCCGAAAACGGCGATCGGATGACCCCTGGGACGATCGTTCTCGCGGGAACAAATAACCATTTGAAACTCGACGCAGACGGCACGCTAAAGTATTCACCGGAACCCCGCCACATCGTTTACCGGCCTTCAGTGGACGTTTTCTTCGAAACTATCGCAACGTACTGGCGGGGTAAGATGCTCGGAATTTTATTGACGGGGATGGGGCGTGACGGGGCTAAGGGCTTATTAGAGTTACGGAAGCGAGGGGTTCATACTATCGCCCAGGATGAAACAAGCTGCGCCGTCTATGGCATGCCTAAAGCCGCTGTGGAAATTGATGCAGCTGTTGAGGTCATGTCGATCGATAGAATAGCGACTTCGGCTGTTGAGTATTTTATGAAAAAAAACTACATCTAAATC
>CALZJI010000017.1 GCA_945787615.1 uncultured Chromatiaceae bacterium
TAAAATTGTGGCCCCATTCCGAGATGCAGTGGGCCTCGTCGACGGCAAATAACGCGATGGGTAGACGTTCGACGGTTTCGCGAAAACGTTCGTTATTGAATCGCTCCGGCGCCACATAGAGAATCTTTAGAGTGCCCAAGCGGGCCTGCGCCAACACGTGGCGGCACTCATCAGCACTTAGGGTGGAGTCAAGACGCGCCGCGGCAATGCCTCGTTTCGATAGCGCATCGATTTGGTCTTTCATCAAGGCGATCAGCGGCGACACGACTAAGGTTAAACCGGGCAGCAGTATACCGGGTAGCTGATAGCACAGCGACTTGCCGCCGCCCGTGGGAAATAAGGCCGCCGCCGACCGCCCAGCCATCAAGTGCTCAATAACCTCGCGCTGACCGTCGTTAAATCGCTCAAAGCCAAAATAACGGCGTAAAGCCTCGTTAATCGTAGACATGTTCCGAGTTTCTCCGAAAGCGATTCTAGTATCGTTTAAAGTCGTTATTGTAACGCTTAAAATTGCGGATTAGACCAGAGTTTGGCTTTATCTTACGTAGGATATTTACTCGTTTCAGCGGGTTGGGTTGGTTTGAATAGAGAGTACGGTGCCAAAGTTATAAGGCGTTGCCCCTAAAGTCTTTGGCATGTGCATACACAGGCATGCCAAATGCAAGACGCAACCCCATAGCGCGCGTACTTGACCACCTTTGTAGATTCGTAGGTTGGGGTGAGGAACGAACCCCAACACGCGTAGCCATCGCGACCATTTCTACCGTCAACATTCACCGGAACAAAAGAAATAGTTCACTTTCGTTTTTAATACGAGTACAACCATTAAGTGGAAGTTCATTTCGATATTTGATGGGGGTCGTTCCTCACTCCAATCTACGGGCCTACACTCGCTAACCTGTTACGCCAGAATTCTAGCGGTCGTAACAACAACAAAGAAAACGGGTGTTGATCAGCTACAGCCCCTTTTTCCTCGCGTCTTACGAAAGGGCACGACATTTTTATGTCGAGGTTAACTTAGATGCGTAGGTTGTGGTGAGGAACGAACCCCAACACAATTTGAATAGAGAGTACGCGGCAAAAGTTATTAGGTCTTGCGCCTAACGTCTTTGGTAGGTA
>CALZJI010000018.1 GCA_945787615.1 uncultured Chromatiaceae bacterium
ATTGAGCGAAACCGCAGGACTAGCCCGGCTAATTCGAGGATTTTGCGATTGAGGATTGTTCAAAGATGGCCCGAAGATGGGATGCGAAAATCGTAAGTTATTTTTTCGCGAGCCCTTAGGGGGGGCCGCTCGACTCGCCGCATATCGACCCCATCTATAAAACGTCCGTTCCAAGCCCTGTCGAAAATCAACACTACAGCAGCCCCATCGCAAGCAAGCCCCGTTTTTCCGCCCTTCATGGTTTCGAATAAGGTAAAATAATGCGATGGATGTTACCGATATTCTAGACCCTTTAAATGATGCGCAACGGGAGGCTGTATCGGCGCCCGATGGCCCATTGTTAGTATTGGCAGGTGCGGGCAGTGGCAAGACGCGCGTATTAGTCCACCGAATAGCGTGGCTAATGCGGCTTGAAGATGCCTCGCCCTGGCGTATTCTTGCGGTCACATTCACCAATAAAGCGGCGGCGGAGATGCGAGGCCGCGTAGAGGGCATGTTAGGCGCGCCGGTCAGTGGCATGTGGCTCGGAACGTTCCATGGCTTAGCCCATCGGTTGTTACGTGCCCATTGGAAAGATGCCGACCTCCCAC
>CALZJI010000019.1 GCA_945787615.1 uncultured Chromatiaceae bacterium
ATAAGGGCCGCGGAAATAAATAATTGTCCAAAGATTGCGCCGGATTTTGACTCAGATTCAAGGCGCGGCAAGGGGCGCATAATCGCTTTATGTAACCCTTGCCGCAACACAGAAGCTGGGCTAAAAGACAAGCAAAATTGGATGATTATTTGTTTCCGCGGCCCTAAGGAAGCAATGCTTTCTTAAAGCATGACTGCGCACCCTGCCTTAGTTCTTGCCTCAACCTCGCCTTTTCGGAAAACCCTTTTGGCGCGCTTGGGCCTACGGTTCTCCACGATTGCCCCTAACGTTGACGAAACCCCACAGTCTGGAGAAAATCCCGACCGCTTAGTAGGGCGTCTAGCTGAGGCAAAAGCGCGTAGCGTTGCGCCCCGGCATCCTGACGCCTTGATTATTGGGTCCGATCAAGTCGCGGTACGCGGTAGTCAGATCGTCGGCAAACCCGGAAACCACCTCCGCGCTGTTCAGCAACTAAAATTGGCGTCCGGTAAACGCATGGATTTTCTCACTTCATTGTGTCTGCTGAATTCTAAAACTCATCATGTCCAAATTGATGTGGTGACCTATTCAGTTATCTTTAGACCCCTTAGTGCAGCGCAGATAGAAAATTACTTACGCCGCGAGAAGCCCTATGACTGTGCCGGTTCCTTTAAATCCGAAGGATTGGGAATCGTGTTAATACAAAACCAAATCGGCGATGACCCTACCGCGCTGATTGGGTTGCCTTTGATACGCCTTACCGAGATGTTGAGCTCCGAAGGCGTCAACGTCATCTAACGTTGTAAAGGCGAGAGGTGAGGAAATGCTTGCCGATTAACTGCCAGCCCTAAGGGCTCGCGAAAAAATAACTTACGATTTTCGCATCCCATCTTCGGGCCATCTTTGAACAATCCTCAATCGCAAAATCCTCGAATTAGCCGGGCTAGTCCTGCGGTTTCGCTCAAT
>CALZJI010000020.1 GCA_945787615.1 uncultured Chromatiaceae bacterium
ATTGAGCGAAACCGCAGGACTAGCCCGGCTAATTCGAGGATTTTGCGATTGAGGATTGTTCAAAGATGGCCCGAAGATGGGATGCGAAAATCGTAAGTTATTTTTTCGCGAGCCCTAAGGGAAACAATTCAATAAGCCGAGTCGATCGCACCGTGAGCAAGCGAAAACCCAAATATTCCGTGCGTCATCGACCGCGTAAACGTTTCGGCCAGCACTTCCTCCATGACGCACAAGTCCTGGACCGGATCGTTCGCGCCGTTTATCCTAAGAAAGGCGAGCATATTGTTGAGATAGGTCCGGGACTAGGCGCATTAACCCAGCATCTACTTAAACAGGTAAGCGGACTAGATGTCATTGAGCTCGATCGGGACGTCATTCCTAAATTAGTGGAGCGTTGCGGTCATTTAGGTGAATTGCGTGTTCATTCAGCCGATGTCTTGCGCGTAGACTTTACCCAATTAGCCACTCACGGCGAACCACTGCGGCTCGTTGGTAACCTTCCCTATAATATTTCGACACCGCTGCTCTTCCACCTGCTGACACACGCTCCGGTGATCAAGGATATGCACTTTATGCTACAGAAAGAGGTGGCGGACCGTTTAGGCGCGCAGCCCGACACTCACCACTATGGCCGTCTTAGCGTAATGATCCAATACCGGTGCCAGGTCCAACCTCTGTTTATGGTTACAGCAAACGCATTCACGCCGCCTCCCAAAGTTAACTCTGCGGTCGTGCGCATAATCCCTTATAAAGTGCCTCCCTATGTCGCGGCCGACGAATCGTTTTTTGCCCAGCTGGTAAATCGAGCTTTTTCGCACCGACGTAAGACATTACGTAACGCATTAAAGGAATTCATCACCACGGAAGAACTGATTAGCGTAGATATTGATCCCACGGCCCGTCCTGAGACACTGGGCGTTAGTCAATTCGTTAAGCTAAGCAATGCACTTGATGTCTCCACCCGCTAGCCCGTTTTCACGAACGGTGCATGCTATGCTCGTGCCGCACTATCTGCGCGGTTCGTGTTCGGCTTCGCCGCGTCCCCAAGCTGGTTGCTTGTTTCCTTGATCCACTCCTCGGCTTGCTTATTAATTCCAGCCGCCTTGAGTTCCTCGGTCTGAATGATCGGACCTACGACGACGCGTATAACGCCCGGCTTTTTGATAAAACTACGGCGCGGCCAGAAGTACCCGGCGTTGTGTGCTACTGGCACAACCGGATACCCGGATCGCTCGGCCAATATAGCGCCGCCGAGCTGAAATGGACGATGCTCACCGGGAGGAACCCGGGTGCCCTCTGGGAAAATGACGACCCAGCGCCCAGTGGCCAAACGTTCCCGTCCTTGTTCGATTAACTGCTTGACCGCCTTGCGACCCGCTTTCCGGTCTATCGCAATGGGATCTAACATGGCCAGCCCCCAGCCGAAAAACGGTATCCACAACAACTCTCTTTTTAACAACCAGACCTGCGGTGGAAAAATCATCTGCAGTGCTAACGTTTCCCAAGCGGACTGGTGCTTACAAAAGATGACGGCCGGCCCTGGCGGAATATGTTCCTTACCTTCTACGTCAAAGGTAAGATTACAGGTGAGCTTTAACCACCATAAATTGAAACGGGCCCACTGTGAAATGAAGCGATACCGGTATCTGAACGGCCATGGAAAAGTAAGTACACTCGGGATACCATATACTAAGATCGATAGAACGTACCCCAACGAGAACAATGAAGAGCGGATATACAACACTAATGAATCGCTCATTATAATTCAAAACCGTGATTCGTTTGATCTCAATACACTCAAAGTCGCTAGTTCTGCAACTCTTCCACGTTCTCCCGCGACACCCCAAGGCTACTGCTCTTGAGCTAAAAGCGCGTCTACAACGGCGGCGAGGTTATCATAAACATCAACATCTTCTAGAGCCTCGCCATTGCTAAGCGTTTTCTCACCCTTGCCCGTTCTAACGAGTATTGCCCTAGCGCCCACGGCTTTCGCCGCCTGCAAATCCTTAAGGGAATCACCCACCGCCGGCACACCCGTTAAACCCAAACGAAACCGTGCGGCAATGTCGCGATACAACCCGGTCTTTGGCTTACGACAATCGCACTCCTCATCCGGGTGGTGAGGACAGAAAAAAATGGCGTCAATTGTGCCCCCCGCTTTCGCAACCTGGCCCAACATTTTCTCGTGTATTTGATTTAGCGTATCAAGGTCAAACAACCCTCTCGCTACACCGGACTGATTCGTCGCCACCACCACGCGGAAATCCGCCTGTTTCAATCTTGCGATAGCCTCCAAGCTGCCAGGAACCGGCACCCATTCGTCGGGCGACTTGATGTACGCGTCCGAGTCCTCGTTAATTACACCGTCCCTGTCTAGTATTATCAAGCGCACCACGGCCTAACCCTGTAATCGTGAAAAATCGGCTACGCGTAGAAAGAGCGTATTCACGTTTTTCAACAACGCTAATCGGTTTCGTCGTAACGTACGATCGTCGGTCATTACCATGACCTTATCGAAAAATCCATCAACAGGGACCCGCAACACCGCTAACCTCATCAATGCTTGCTCATAGTCCTGTCGCGCAAACAACGGTTCGACTTCCGCCTCCAATGCCTTGATTTCCAAATATAATTCTCGTTCCGCATCTTCAGTTAACGCGTTCTCCTCCAGCGCCGCTGGAATCGTATCGCTCGCCTGGCGCAATATGTTGTGTATACGTTTATTTGCGGCCGCAAGGCTTTCCGCTTCCGGCAATGCTCGGAACCGTGTCACGGCTCGCACGCGCTTCTCAAAGTCGTAAGGATGCAACGGTTCACGCTCCAAGACGGCCTCAAATACGTCCGGCCGGATCCCCGCGTCGAGATAATAGGCGCGGAGACGATCCATCATAAAATTAAATACTTGACTCGCTACGTCATGCCTTGCTATCGCTGATCCAGCCGTACTCGAGGGCGTCACGTTCTTAAAGTGTAACACCGCTTCATTGATCACGGCGCGCAGGTCCAGGGCCATCTCTCTCTCGATAATAATCCGCAAGACGCCTAACGCGGCGCGGCGTAACGCAAATGGATCTTTGTCGCCCGTTGGTGGCTGCCCGATGGCGAAGATCCCGCATAACGTATCTAATTTATCTGCGATCGCCAGGAGTTGACCCTCGATAACGCTTGGCACCGTATCGCCTGCATGGCGCGGCATGTACTGCTCATCAAGTGCCAACGCCGTTGCTGATAGCTCGCCCTGCGCCATGGCGTACTCGCGGCCCATGGTCCCCTGTAATTCCGGAAACTCGCCCACCATTTCTGTTAACAAATCGCACTTTGACAAATTGGCCGCCCGCAGCGCTCGCGCAGTGGTTTCGCGATCCAATCCTAACGCATTCGCCATATACTGCGTAAGATCGGAAATCCGATCAACTTTATCGTATAACGTACCCAACTGCTTTTGAAATATGACGTTTTTTAATTCCTCGCGACGTTCATCAAGTGAGATCTTACGATCTCGCTCATAAAAGAACATGGCATCTTCGAGGCGTGGCCTAATCACCCGTTCATTGCCCTTCCGAATGGCCTCCGGCGTCTTACTTTCGATGTTTGCAACGGCAATAAAATACGGCATTAGGCGGCCCGCCTCATCCTTTACGGGGAAATACTTTTGGTGAGTTTGCATACTGGAAATCAAAGCTTCGTCGGGCAGGGCGAGGAAACGCTTTTCGAATTTACCACAGAGCGCAACGGGCCACTCCACTAACGAGGCCACTTCGTCTAATAGTTCGGGACTAATGATCGCTGTTCCGCCCACCGCAACCGCCGCTTCCAAAGCCTGTGCGCGTATGGCCTCCCGACGTACTTCGAAATCAACAATTACGTGACCTTCCGTCTCTAGCAAAGGCGCGTAGGCGGCAGGTTCGGCGAGGTACAGCGTACCGGGGTGATGGAAACGATGGCCCCTCGTTTCCCGGCCTGTCCGAACACCGAGTATTTCGCTATCGATTACTTCCTCGCCAAATAACAGCACGATCCAATGCACTGGCCGGACAAACTCATCCTCCAGATCGGCCCAACGCATGCGCTTAGGAATGGGCAAACCCGCTAATGCTTTACTCACAATCTCCGGAATTAAGGTCTTCGTTGGCTGGCCAGGTTGATGACGGCGGAAAACAAGCCACGCTCCTTTTTCCGTTTCGAATCGGCCCAGCTGGTCAACCTCCACACCACAGGATCGGGCAAAGCCACGTGCCGCTTTTGTTGGCATACCGTCGTCGTCAAATGAGGCGGTTAACGCAGGTCCACGTCGCTCCTGCTCCTTATCCGTTTGCGATGCAACCAACCGATCGATTTGTATAGCGAGGCGCCGAGGCGCCGCATAATATCGCGACTGCTCAAACGCGAGTTCCGCGCCATGAAGTCCCTGTTCCACCCCACACAGAAATGCCTCAGCGAGCCGTCGTAGCGCCTTCGGCGGTAATTCTTCGGTACCAACTTCAATCAATAGGTCGCGATACTCAGCCATCAACCGCCCCCACCCCTTGCCCCGTTAACTCCGGATTGCCGCAATACTTCTCAAAGTAAACCTCCGCCACGGCGCGGGAAAGCGCTCGTACGCGCAATATGTATCCTTGCCGTTCCGTGACCGATATAGCATGCCGCGCATCCAACAAATTGAAAATATGCGAGGCTTTCAATACCATTTCGTAACCGGGTAAGGGTAGCCCTTGACTAGTCAAGTGTTGGCAGTTCTTCTCGCAGGTGTCAAACCAACTAAAAAGCGCTGCCACATCCGCATGCTCAAAGTTAAAAGCGGACATCTCTCGCTCGTTGGCATGAAACACGTCGCCGTAGCTGACCGAACCGCTCGGCCCTTGCGTCCACACTAAATCAAAGACGCTGTCCACGCCTTGCAAATACATTGCTATCCGCTCCAGACCGTAAGTGATCTCACCCATTACAGGCCGACAGTCTAAACCACCGACTTGTTGAAAATAAGTAAATTGGGTGACCTCCATGCCGTTCAGCCACACCTCCCAGCCAAGCCCCCACGCACCAAGGGTAGGCGATTCCCAGTTGTCTTCAACAAAACGAATATCGTGAACGAGGGGATCAATGCCAAGCTCCTTCAATGATCCCAAATAGAGGTCCTGAATTTCCAACGGCGACGGCTTCAACACGACTTGGAATTGATAGTAATGTTGTAGCCGGTTGGGGTTGTCGCCGTAGCGGCCATCAGTGGGGCGTCGCGAAGGCTGAACATAAGCCGCACGCCAGGGTTGAGGGCCGATAGCACGAAGAAACGTGGCTGGATGAAACGTACCCGCGCCAACCTCCATGTCATAAGGTTGTAACAATACGCACCCTTGACGCCCCCAGTAATCCTGCAAACCAAGGATTAACCCCTGAAAGGTAGACACTTCATAATTAGACATAGCACGCGAAAATGAATAAAGCGACTTGACGGATTTAGCCCGGGCCAAGTATAGCGCGTAAAGCGAGTATTATGTAGGTTGACAAACAGAGCAAATGCTCGAAAGGCGTTTCTAGTCTAAAAGAGATTTTTGGACATAAATCGCCCAAAAAGGGCGTGCGCCAACGCTGCAGCATAGGCGTGCGGAGCGGACGGAAGCGATCAGAGCGTGCGCCTTAGCCCCACCATGAATCCTGTAGACTCCCAATTGACAACGTTGAGCTTAGTTGTCGCGACAAAACCAGCGGAAAAAAACGTGGTATCGATTCCTTCGCCGGATTCCCACTTGAAATACTCAATTCGACCATGAAATGACCACTTCTCGGACAACAGGTAGTTTAAACCGAGAGACCAAAAATAGCCGTCGGCGTCCGCTTCATGGGTAAAACTCACCGGATGCTCAAAACGCGTCGCTAAATTCCAATTCGCTTCCGCATAATAATCCACACCGTCATGATATTCATACCTGAATTCAACGGTCAGCGAATCGCTAGATTCAATCCAAAAATCAAATCCGTACCAGACACCCTCCCAATCCGCGTCATAGCTGCTGCCGAGCCCGTCAAATGGTCCCGGTGAGGAACCTATCACTTCAAAGCCATCTGTCATTTCAAGCCGCTGGTGATGGAGTGAGTAGCCCACCTGTGGTACAAACACGAGCACTTTGTCGACGGAATTATCGTAAATCGGAAAGATTAGCCCAATCCCAGCGCTGGCATCGCTCACCTCGCCGCCAGCACTGTTCTCCGAGCGGAGAAATTCATCGCTTCGATTATTGCCGCCGTAGTCGGAGTCTCGGTTGTCGCCATTAACAATGCTCCCAGCCGTCGCAGCCGCGCGAATATACAAGATGTTATTCACCGTTAGTTCACCCAGCAACCTTCCCTGGGGAATATCCATATCCGTCCAACTCAACTCCGAGAGAATATTGGGATCATCCCCGGGCCCCGCAATATTCCAGTTAAAGTCGTCTTGCCGGTACCCCATTTCCGCCGACAGATCAAATACGACTTCGCAAGAGGCTTGCGTACTGCCGAACAATGACGCAAAAAAGAGTGCTGACGGCGCAACTTTCCCAATTGACACATTCAACTCCTAAGGGCTGCCTTCAAGATTAATTCACAACTCTGACCGCTCTTTGTTCATCCATGAACTCGCGGCATAAGCACATCCTGTACAAAACCGCTCTTTGTTTATCCATGAACTCGCGGCATAAGTGCTTCCCTATACAAAACCGCCGATTCATCCCGCCTGGCTGCGTTGCAAAAACGTGAAAGATTCGGAATATTGTTCGGCGCAACCGTGCGCCTCACCTCACACCCTGGAGGCTGGCGCGAAAAAACGCTCCCGGCGTTTTTTCTCTGCGTTTTTGCGCCAAGCCAGGCGGGCGCCTCGACATCCATAAACGTGAATTAAATTTGGCGCCAGCCCTAAGCACCGCAACTCCTGTTCCCTGCGGTCACGTTACACATCCATCCAAAGCCAAATAAAAACAATCGGTTGCGACATACCCCGGGGGTATCAATGCGGCATCGCTTTCCCCATAGCCAATCGACCGCTCGGCCCACTGAGGAAGCCTCGATCAATGTATCCGCGCTTACGCATTTGTGAGAACTGTCACGAGAACGAACTTTTCCTCTATTCGCGGGGAACCTAAAAACCCAACGCTCGGTAATAAAATTAAGTACTTAGGCGGCGGTTAATCCAGCACAACGTAACATTTATGTTCACACCGTGAAGATCCGCTCCACGTCAAGCGGTTAAGACATCGGTTCGGCAGCCGATACCTTTAGTATAGGATTGGAAAAGACTATGCAGAAACTATTGCTAAACCCCACACCCACCGCGCAATGGCATGCGCTCGTCTCGGAAGCGCAGCACGCAGCGGAGCAGCCGCTAAACGAAACACTGGAAAGCTACTTAATCTTTCTGCTCATTCGCTTCATGGACAAACCTGAGTTTGTTAACCGAGTACTCGCCATCGATTACCTCGAAAGCCTACTTAAAGACGGGCAACGACGCCGTAACCAACTACGCGATATCGGCGATCAGTGCTTACTTTTCAGTGGCTTGTTCCCTCAGCGTGCAAAGCGGAAACGCGTCAGGATTAGTTACTACGTAGACCTCGGCAGAAGTTCTTATCACGCGCTATCGGAGCAACTAAATGATAACACGGCAGAACTCTTCGATAGTCTATCCAAAGACTTCGTGTTGCTCATGGACACATTACAAACAATGCGTGCCATCGGTACCGGACAATCATGTTTAACACCGCTTGATGCCTATCATCTTTGGAACGACACTAACAGTCGCGGCGCATACCTCGAGCTGCGGCACTACACCACAGCGTCGCCTTGGACGAACAACGAGCAAATCCAAAAAAACCCTCACTAGCCCGATACCAGGGTACCCATGCAACGGCCGTTGACTACCCACCGCGGTAATTCGTTCCCATAACTCGCAATTATTGATATTATCATCACTTTTCACCCGCGGCTTGACCGCGAGCTGCCCACGCTCAACGCGCGCTGATCCACTATCAATTCCTCTACTTCCTCATTATCCATTTCTCAAGCGATGAACCAACAGCGAAAAGCGATAGCGTTAATATCCGGTGGGCTGGATTCCATGCTCGCCGCCAAAGTGATCTTAGAGCAAGGTGTACATGTGGAAGGCATAAACTTTTACACGGGTTTTTGCGTAGAAGGACACACTCACGCCATTCGCGAAAGGGACCGTCGACGCCCTAAACGAAACAACGCGCTGTGGGTCGCCGAACAATTAGGGATAAAATTAGCCATCATTGATGTTATCGACGAGTACAAAGAGGTCGTACTCAACCCCAAACACGGCTACGGCGTAAACATGAATCCCTGCTTGGACTGCAAAGGCTTTATGGTGAAGAAAGCATTACAGTGGATGCAAGCCAACAGTTTCGATTTTATTATCACGGGAGAAGTCGTCGGCCAGCGACCCATGTCACAGCGCAGCAATACCATGCCGATAGTGGCGAAAGAGTCAGGCGCCGGTGATCGGTTACTTAGGCCCCTTTGCGCAAAGCTTATGCCGCCGACCCTCCCCGAACGGGAAGCGTGGGTTACCCGGGCGCATCTGCACGAGTTTAACGGCCGGTCTCGAAAGCCACAGATGGCGCTCGCCGAACAGTTCGGCATTACGAACTACGCCCAGCCCGCGGGGGGCTGCTGCTTCCTAACCAACGAAAGCTATTCGCAAAAGTTGGCGGACCTATGGCAAGCGAGAAAAACCCGCGACTACGAGTTGGACGACATTATGCTCTTGAAAGTAGGCCGCCACCTAAGACCCCGTCCCCACTTTAAAATCATCGTAGGCAGAGAAGCGGGCGAAAATAAGTACCTCGAAGGCTATCGTCACCAATTTACCCATTTCCGGACAGTCAACTATACCGGACCACTGGTGTTACTGGACGGTAAGGCCGACGAAAACGATGTCGAGCTCGCCGCCCGATTGACAGCGCGTTTTAGCCAGGGTAAAAACTCCGAGTCCGTACACGTATTGGTCGAGGAGAAGAGCGGTACTTCGTATACCCTTGATGTTCGACCATTACACCAAGATGAGATACCAAAAGAGTGGTATATATGACCCACGAAGTCTTAGACGTCCGAGGACAATTGTGTCCGATACCCGTAATACGAACCCAAAATAAAGTAAAAACCCTGCAAGGTGGCGATATTCTTGATATCTTATGCACCGACCCGGGTACACTAAGCGACATTCCGGCATGGTGCCGAATCCACGGGCACAAACTGATCAACACCCAGCAGGGGGACGATGAAATAACGATAACGATTGAAGTCACAGACTAACTACGTCAGCATGCACCATATCGGTGCTCTATCGCCACCCAGCGCACAGCGATAACGCAAAGACGAGTGACAAATGTTCCCAAGCGGGAGTTAACCATTTGAACGAAATTAAGAAAAAGTAACTGGCATAGTAACTGCTGTGCTGATCACTATTTTAAGAGGATGGGGCCCCGCGTCGCGCCATCCGTACGCAAGGACCTAGTTTCACATAGTAAAAACAGCACCTTCTGGAGGAGTGGTAATGTCTCAAAAAGTCCTAAAGATGATAAAAGACAACGGGGTCAAGTTTGTTGATCTACGTTTTACCGATACGCGTGGTAAGGAACAACATGTATCGGTTCCAGCCGGACAGATCGATTCTGGCATGTTCAAGGAAGGAAAGATGTTTGACGGCTCCTCCATTGCGGGATGGAAAGGGATTAATGAATCCGACATGGTCTTGATGCCGGACGCAAGCACCGCTGTTATGGACCCTTTCACCGATGAACCTTCCATGATTCTACGTTGCGACATTCTTGAGCCCAGCACCATGACGGGTTATGAAAGGGATCCCCGCTCGCTGGCCAAACGCGCAGAGGCTTACTTAAAATCCACGAAAATCGCCGACACTGCGTTCTTCGGCCCTGAACCCGAGTTCTTCATCCTTGACGATGTCCGTTGGGGCGCAGACATTAGCGGCGCGTTTTACAAAGTCGACTCTGAAGAAGCGACATGGAACTCGGAAAAGGTTTTCCAAGATGGCAACATGGGCCACCGCCCCCAAGTGAAAGGCGGATATTTCCCAGTTCCCCCGGTTGACTCGCTGCAAGACATTCGCTCGGCAATGTGCCTAGCCATGGAGGAAATGGGCATCATTGTCGAAGTCCATCACCACGAAGTAGCCACCGCGGGCCAGTGCGAAATCGGCACCCAATTCGACACGCTCGTCAACCGCGCCGACGCCAACCAGATACTGAAGTACGTCGTTCAGAATGTCGCCCACGCCTACGGTAAGACAGCTACGTTTATGCCCAAACCCCTTGTCGGCGACAACGGCAATGGCATGCACGTACACCAATCATTAGCAAAAGCCGGGAAAAATCTTTTCTCTGGAAATAAATACGGCGGCCTATCTGATCTAGCGCTTTACTACATCGGTGGTATTTTCAAACACGCCCGAGCGTTGAATGCCTTTACCAATGCCAGCACCAACAGCTACAAGCGTCTCGTGCCCGGTTTTGAAGCACCGGTTATGTTAGCCTATTCAGCCAGAAACCGCTCCGCGTCGATCCGCGTTCCCTACGTTTCTAATCCAAAAGCACGTAGAATCGAAGTCCGTTTCCCCGACGCCTGCGGAAATCCCTATTTCTCATTTGCTGCGATGATGATGGCGGGCCTAGACGGTATTCAAAACAAAATACTCCCGGGCGAGCCTATGGATAAAGACCTTTACGACTTGCCGCCCGAAGAGGAAGCAGAAATCGCAACCGTCTGCTCCTCCCTCGACCAGGCGCTCGATTCCCTCGATCAGGATCGCGATTTCCTCAAAGCGGGCGGGGTATTTACCGATGACATGATCGATGGTTACATCGATCTTAAGATGGACGAAGTGACTCAGTTACGCATGACGACACATCCGGTCGAATTTGACATGTACTACAGCCTCTGATCCGTCAATTTCGTGAAAATACTCACAAAACGCCCCTCTTCTGGGGCGTTTTTCTTTTGACTATTTCGCAATAAGGAGGTACAAATATAAGGACATTCGAATGCTCTTTGTAGCGAGTTAATCCCCAGCAATGCGCAGCACACTTCTTCTCATTATTCTTCTAGCGCCGTTTATCGCCGCCGCACAAGTCTTTAAGTCGGTGGACCCCAACGGCGACGTGACGTTCTCCGATCAGCCGCAAAAAGGCTCGGAAGAAGTCGAGATACAACCGGTTACGACGTTCACACCGCCCCGCCTCACGACGGCTCCCACTCCAACCGCAACAAAGAAGCAACCGCCGACCGATTATCATGCACTTGAGATCGCCAGTCCACCTAACGATGCAACGATACGCGATGGCTCCGGCCGCATTACGGTCAATGTCACCGTGTCTCCGCGGCTAGACACCGCGAACGGACATGCAATTACCTTGGATCTCGATGGCAAACAAGCGCAAGGCCCTTCTGATACCGGGGTTTTTACACTGGAGAACGTTGACCGAGGCACCCACGCCCTAGTCGCACACGTTCGCAACGCCGAGGGTGGCATAGTGCGAAGCTCAGCGCCTGTTACAGTGCACGTGCATCGCCATTCAGTTCAGCGCCGGCGCCCTTAATAATCCCTACCCAATCCTTTTGAAAAACAATGGGCCATCGTGGCTCAACGCAGGTTTACGTCTCTCTTTAAAGCATACCTAAGGGCTCGCGTCACTCCGTAGCATTCGATTGCCTTCCCCTTCGACCGATGAGCAAACACAGCTAGACACCACGCACCATAACAGTGCACTCTCGGTTATAATATTAATCCGATGCTTCACTTTTACGGCCAAATGGCCGCCTGTCAGCTGAAAATGCGACAAAATAGAGCAGTGTAAAACAGAATTAACTTATTGTTTTATTTATCTATTTAAAACGAAACGTTCCTTGGGTTAGGGTCTGATGCCAGCGACCCAATGCTTGGTTTGGTTCTTGCTACGGACTCATTATGGATAACAAGGATACGTACGGGAACGCGGCCGCCAAACGGATCATTGAAAATCTTAACGTGGCAACATTGCTTTTTGACGATCAACTACATTTGGAATACATCAACCCAGCGGGAGAAATGCTGTTTGCGATCAGTGCGCGCCAAGCGAACGGCTTAACCAGCGACGAACTATTTGGGCATCCAAACGCACTAAGCGATGCGCTGGTAAAAGCACACGATGAAAGTCATGCACTAACGGAGCGCGAAATCGAGCTCACGCTCCCAGATCACCGCACCGTCACCGTCGACTGCACTGTCACCCCTATCACTGAACCACAAAAAGGACAGATGTTGTTGTTAGAGCTGCAGCAGATAGACAGACAACTGCGTATCCTGCGCGAAGAGAACCTTATCGCTCAACACGACGCGACGCACGCAGTGGTCCGCGGGCTCGCTCACGAAATCAACAACCCCCTCGGCGGACTACGCGGTGCGGCTCAGCTGCTGGAAAAGGAGCTCGACGACGAAGCGTTAAAAGAGTATACAAGCGTAATTATCGGCGAGGCGGACCGATTACGGAATTTGCTGAGCCGGTTACTCGGCCCTTACGCAAGGCCACAGTTACGGCGAACCAACATCCATGAGATACTCGAACGCGTGCGCGTACTCGTCCTAGCCGAAACACCTCAAGGGATTAATATTAAAAGAGATTACGACCCGAGCATCCCCGAACCCTGGATCGAAGCTGACCAGATGATTCAAGCCGTACTTAATATCGTTCGCAACGCCATTCAGGCCTTGGGTGAAAACGGTGTAATCACGTTGCGCACGCGCGCCAAGCGCCAATTTACAATCGGTGCGCGGCGACACAAGTTGGTCCTATGCTTAGAAATCATTGACAACGGACCGGGTATTCCGCCCGATATCGTTGAAAAAATCTTTTACCCCATGATAAGTGGGCGCGCCGAGGGCACCGGGCTAGGTTTATCCATCGCCCAGACGTTAGTCCACCAACATGGCGGCTTAATCGAATGCGAAAGTCGCCCCGGGTGCACCACATTCACCCTACTTTTACCTTTGGACAGAAATAATGACTAGCCAAGAACGTATTTGGGTTATCGATGACGATCGCTCGATTCGCTGGGTGTTGGAGAAGGCCCTCCATCAAGCGAATATGGACGTCACCACATTTGAAAGTGCAAGCGGGATGAGAGAACTCCTCGCCGCATCCCCACCCGACGCAGTTGTTACCGACGTTCGCATGCCGGGAACGGACGGCTTACAACTGCTTGACTATATCAACAGTCACTTTCCGAATTTACCGGTCATCGTGATGACCGCCCACTCAGATCTAGACAGTGCGGTGGCTGCGTACGAAGGTGGCGCATTCGAATACATGCCGAAACCGTTTGACGTGGACGATGCCGTAGACTTAGTCCGTCGCGCCGTGAAGCAACACCAACGCAAGCAAAAATCCAATGGCGAAGGCGGACTAACCGAAACGCCCGAGATCATCGGCGAAGCCCCAGCGATGCAAGAGGTGTTTCGTGCCATTGGCCGACTGAGCAAATCCAACATTACGGTACTCATCAATGGTGAATCAGGCACAGGAAAAGAGCTTGTCGCTCACGCTCTGCATCGACACAGCCCGCGAGCAGACAAACCGTTTATCGCTTTAAACACTGCGGCGATACCGCGCGAACTACTCGAATCGGAATTATTCGGCCATGAGAAAGGCGCCTTCACCGGCGCGCAAACAACACGCCGCGGACGTTTCGAACAAGCCAACGGGGGCACCCTTTTCCTAGATGAAATCGGCGATATGCCCGCCGAGTTGCAGACACGTCTTTTACGCGTACTTGCTGACGGCGAGTTTTACCGAGTCGGCGGTCACACACCCATCAAAGTCGACGTACGCATCATCGCCGCCACGCATCAGAACCTGGAACAAAGGGTTCAAAAGGGACAGTTCCGTGAAGATTTATTTCACCGTCTAAACGTAATACGTGTTCACATCCCCGCGTTGCGAGAGCGACGGGAAGATATTCCCTTGCTTTTAAAGCTGTTTCTCCATCAAGCCGCGCAGGAACTGAACGTAGAAATAAAAAATCCTCGACCCGACGTCGAAGCTTACTTATGCCGGCTAGACTGGCCCGGCAATGTGAGACAGCTGGAAAACACCTGCCGTTGGCTAACCGTAATGGCCTCTGGTCATGAAATCCATATGGAGGATCTACCGCCGGAGTTAAAGCCGGAGAACACACAGATTCAAAATGCCGTAAACTGGGAAAACGCGCTGATGCGGTGGGCGGACCAGCGATTAGCCCAAGGCGAAACGGGACTTCTTGATACGGCCACGCCCACTTTCGAACGAATCATGATTGAAACGGCTTTAAAACATACCGGTGGCAGACGACAAGATGCCGCGAAATTATTAGGCTGGGGACGAAATACGTTAACACGCAAGATTAAAGAACTCGGCATGGAAGAAAACAATGAACGGGTAAGCGGAGCGGTATAATTCAGCGGAGCGGTATAATTCAGCGGAGCGGTATAATTCAGCGGAGCGGTATAATTCAGCGGAGCGGTATAATTCAGCGGAGCGGTATAATTCAGCG
>CALZJI010000021.1 GCA_945787615.1 uncultured Chromatiaceae bacterium
CGCAAAAATAAGTTTACATTTTTGAGCGTTGAGGCGCCCGCCTGGCAAGGCGCGAAAACGCAGGAATATGCGTATATTTCAAGTTTTCGCAACGAAGCCAGGCGGGATGGATCGATGTTCAAAATGTGAAGTTATTCGTGCGCGAGTCCTTAGGAACAACCGTTCACGCCAAGATTATAAACGCGTAACTGATAGTTCCGTGGCAATGACTAAACGGTACACGAAATTTAAACGTACTGAACCGCGCGCATGGAAGAAAACATAATGAATAAAATTGTATGTGTTGTCGGGGCCCGACCTAACTTCATGAAGATAGCTCCGGTAATGACCGCATTGCGCGGCTCCGCCTATCTCCAACCGTATTTGGTCCACACGGGGCAACACTACGATCAGGAAATGAATCATCGTTTTTTTCAGCAACTCGGCATCCCACAACCCGATGTAGACTTGGAAGTGGGTTCCGCAAGCCACGCTGTTCAGACGGCCGAAATTATGCGACGCTTCGAACCGGTCCTGGACAGAGAAAGGCCACGCGCAGTTCTTGTGGTCGGCGACGTCAATTCAACAATCGCCTGTGCCTTGGTCGCGGTAAAGAAAGGCATCCCCGTAATCCACGTAGAGGCGGGTCTTCGTAGCCATGACCGTAGTATGCCTGAAGAGATTAATAGGGTGATGACCGATCAAATTTCGGATCTCTTGTTCACCACGGAAACGAGCGCGGGCGAGAACCTTAAGCGTGAAGGCATTGACGAACGGCGTATTGCGTTCGTCGGAAACGTAATGATTGACACCCTAAAGCGGCAGCTTATACGAGCCGTTCCGCTCGAAGCGACGTTAGGCGCCAACACGGCTTCCGGATTATTCTCCAGTGGTTATGCCCTATTAACATTGCATCGCCCCTCGAATGTGGATGATCCAGAAGTGCTGGCTCGTTTGTTGAAAACAATTCGCAAGATAAGCGACCGGTTACCCGTGATATTTCCGATTCATCCACGTACAGCGAAGCAAATCCAAGCGGAAAAATTACGTGTCTATTTAGATAGCCCTCGAATCGTGTCGCTACAACCCCTAAGTTATCTTCAAATGCTTGGGCTTATGACAAAAGCGCGCGTGGTGTTAACCGACTCTGGCGGCATACAAGAGGAAACCACGGCGCTTGGCGTGCCTTGTATTACATTGAGGGAAACCACGGAGAGACCTATTACGGTGACGGAAGGCACCAATACGGTAGTGGGCAACGATCCCAGTCGGATTAAGGGTGCTTTATCTAACGTTCTAGAGACGGGCGGAAAAACAGGCCGTATCCCAGAAAAATGGGACGGTAGAGCGGCCGAACGGATCGTTGCTATCATTGAGCGGTGGTTTGCAGACGAGTCGATAAAACAGGATGGGCATCTCATAGGGCGTAAAAGGCATTCTTGTTGAAGAGGTTTATGGGTTAGGATGCGCGATTACGCTCCCTAACGAAAACCTGTTGCGCAGTGGGATCTTATCTCACAGAATAGACAAAGAAAGAAAAACAAACAACCATGAATGCCCTAAACATAATTAACGCCATGACCGTAGATGTAGAGGACTACTTTCACGTTTCGGCGTTCGAAGGGACCATCTCTCGAGACGACTGGAGCACCTTAGCCTGTCGCGTCGAGGGCAACACACATCGCATCTTAGACCTATTCGACGAAAACAACACAACCGCGACCTTTTTCGTCTTAGGCTGGGTCGCCGAACGCTATCCGACCCTGGTGCGCTCCATTGTAGAGCGCGGCCACGAACTCGCCAGTCATGGTTTTTCTCATGTTCGAGTCACAATGCAGACGCCTGATAAGTTCAGAAACGACATAACTCGAACGAAACAACTGCTTGAGGACCTTGCCGGGGTTAGGGTTGTCGGTTACCGGGCGCCCAGTTACTCCATAGGCACCAGTAACCTATGGGCGCTGGACGAACTTTCCCAAGCTGGCTATGAATACAGCTCCAGCATCTACCCCATAAAACATGACATCTACGGTATGCCGGATGCACCTCGTCACGCGTTTTACCCGAACGGAAGCCGAGGTATTCTAGAAGTGCCGATAACGACATTGGAGATTGCCGGAAGACGACTACCGTGCGGCGGAGGAGGATTTTTTAGGCTCTATCCCTATCGGTTTTCCAAATGGGCGTTCAGTCGAGTCAATATCAACGAACGCGTTCCAGGTATTTTCTATTTTCATCCTTGGGAAATAGATCCCGACCAACCTCGCCAAACAGGTATCAGTCTTAAAACGAGATGTCGTCATTATTTGCACTTAGACCGGATGGTTAGTCGGCTACAGCATCTGTTGAAGGATTTTCAATGGAGTACTATGGCTGACGTTTTTCTTTATCGGGTCAACAACGGCGAGGGTAAAAGCGCTGGCACGGGGGCTCAACATGCAGCGTAAAGCTGATGATGCCATAACAGTGCATGAGCTTGACAACGCCTCGCAGGTTGCTTGGGATTTATTCGTCGAGCGATGCCCGGAAGCTACTTTTTTTCATCGTGCCGGGTGGAAAGACGTCATAGAAAAGACCTTTGATCATAAGACATATTTCTTATACGCCGAACGTCATGGCGAAATCGAAGGCGTGTTACCGCTCGGCCATGTTAAGAGCCGCTTGTTTGGCAACGCATTGATATCATCGCCGTTTTGTGTTTATGGTGGTGTTGCAGCCGCTTCGTCTACGGCACGGCACGCCCTCGAGAATAAAGCCGTTGAGCTTGCGGAGAACCTCGGCGTCGACTACCTTGAATGCCGTAACACGGATTTGCGCTGTACAGATTGGCTGTCTAAGGATCTCTATGTGACATTCCGCAAGAAGCTCTCAACTGACGTGGATGAGAATCTAAAAGCGATCCCTCGAAAACAGCGTGCCATGGTCCGCAAAGGGATCAATAATGGCTTAAAGAGCCAGCTCGATGACTCGGTAGAGCGATTTTATGAGGCTTATGCGCAAAGCGTACACGCCCTTGGGACACCGGTTTTCTCCAAACAGTACTTTGAAACGTTACAAGAGGTGTTCGGCAATGTCTGTGACATCTTGGTGGTTACGAAAAATGGCAACCTTATTTCGGGAGTGATGAACTTTTACTTCCGCGACGAAGTACTGCCGTATTATGGTGGCGGTACCGCCGCGGCGCGTGCGCTTAAAGGTAACGATTTTATGTATTGGGAACTAATGCGTCGCTCCTGCGAACGAGGTATTCGGGTGTTCGACTACGGTCGCAGCAAAAACGACAGCGGATCATACAGTTTCAAAAAAAACTGGGGCTTCGAACCCAAGCCACTCAATTATGAATATAAATTGATTAAGTCCAAAACAATGCCTGATCTAAGCCCCAAAAATCCGAAATTCCAGCTATTTATAAAAGCATGGCAAAAAATGCCCTATGGAATGACGAAGCGCATTGGTCCGTATATTGCGAGAGGTTTGGGGTAATGCTGGAGCAGTCGTCAGCTATCGGCTATCAGTTGTGAGCTGATAGCTGAGCGCTAATAACCCAAACATGAAAAGCCTCCTTTTCCTTTGCCACCGCATACCCTATCCTCCCAACAAAGGAGATAAGATTCGCGCGTATCATTTCTTTAATTACTTGAGTCGGCGCTACCGTGTTTACTTGGGCACCTTTGTAGACGATGATGGGGACTGGCAATATGTTTCGGTGTTGAAGACGATGTGTGCCGATTGTAATATCGTTTCGTTACGTAGGTCAAAGCAGATGTTGCGAAGCTTAACCGCGTTGTTAGGAAAAAAGCCGTTAACACTTCCTTACTATTTTGACAGTGGATTACAGTCGTGGGTGGGCGATTTGTTGGCCTCAGGTCAAATCGAG
Organism: uncultured Chromatiaceae bacterium; assembly: GCA_945787615.1. Classification (GTDB taxonomy): domain Bacteria; phylum Pseudomonadota; class Gammaproteobacteria; order JAADHS01; family JAADHS01; genus CALZJI01. The sequence goes on from CALZJI010000021.1 coordinate 3,857, forward strand.
CGTATTCTCATTTTCTCGTCCGCGATGGCGCAGTACGTATTTGACAGCCAAGGCGCGGAACTACGCAAGGTAGTCGATTTCGTTGATATGGATTCGGAGAAATGGCGCCAATATTCGTTGTCGACCTCTTTGCCGCTGAAGTGGTTATACAGCCGCGAAGCTACGCGGCTATTGGACTACGAGAAGCAAGTAACCGAAGCGTTTGACGTCAGTTTTTTTGTATCAGAGTCGGAGGCGGAATTGTTTCGCCGGACGGCGCCGGGGCTAGCGGATAAAGTGAGCTACGTCAATAATGGTGTTGATACCGATTATTTTTCCCCGGACAGAGATTATCCTAATCCCTATGACGAAAACCAGCGAGTGGTGGTTTTCACTGGAGCCATGGATTATCGGGCTAACATTGACGCGGTCTCTTGGTTTGCTGCGCGTGTTTTCCCCGAAATACGGCGCCGAGTCGCCGACGCGCGTTTCTATATCGTTGGCTCGAGGCCGGCGAATAGAGTCCGACAATTGTCTTCGCAAGCCGGGATTGAAGTTACTGGCGCCGTTGATGACATCCGTCCGTATATCGCCCATGCCCAGGTGGCTGTAGCACCGATGCGCATTGCGCGGGGGGTGCAGAATAAGGTTCTGGAGGCCATGGCAATGGCTAAACCTGTTGTCGTGTCCCCCCAAGGCTTAGAAGGCATCTACGCGGTGCCAGATCGAGAAGTCATTGTTGCCGGCATCAGTACTGAAGAGTTTACCCATTGCGTTCAGTCGGCGTTACTCAATGCGGGAATGGCGTCGATAGGTCGGGCCGCGCGGGCAAGGGTCGTTACCGATTACAGTTGGGATCAAAGCTTTAGTCGCCTTGAAGGGTATTTAGAGAGCGGCCAGTACGATCTGAACGTGAGAAAAGCGGCTAATGAGTAGTAACTGGTGTAGTGTGTCGGCAACAAGAATTCGCAGCGCAACTCTCATTGTGAATGTTGGCGGTAATAATGTTAGGCCTACTCGCAAGTATGTGTTGCCGTGGTTCGCCCGATATGCGTTGCCGATCGTCCAAACAACTGTTGAAATACTGCGGGCCGGGGGTTGAAACGCTTATGTGCGGCGTGGTTGGCATTTTTGATGCGCGCGAAAGACGAGATATTGATCGCACCCTCTTAGTTCGCATGAACGAGTCGCTCTACCATCGCGGGCCGGACGAATTCGGACTGCATACCGAGCCGGGGGTTGGTTTAGGACATAGGCGATTGTCCATAATTGATCGCGCGGGAGGGCAACAACCGTTGTTCAATGAAGACGGTACGGTAGTGGTCGTCTACAACGGCGAGATATACAACTTTTCAGAACTCAGCGCGGAACTCAAGAAAAACGGTCATGTCTTCCGTACTCACTGCGACACCGAAGTGATCGTCCATGCTTGGGAAGAGTGGGGCACGGCGTGCGTTGAACGATTTCGTGGGATGTTTGCGTTTGCGTTATGGGACAGGGGCCGGCGTACGTTATTCCTTGTTCGAGACCGACTCGGCATCAAGCCACTCTACTACGCACATCTGTCCGACGGACATTTGATCTTTGGTTCTGAGCTTAAGGCGTTATTGGTCCATCCAGGGCTACGGCGAGAACTGGACCCGCAAGCGGTAGAGGACTATTTTGCCTACGGCTATGTGCCCGACCCGAAAACGATACTAAAAGGTGTGTCGAAGCTGCCGCCGGGAAATATGCTCGTGGCGAAGGCGGGCGAGTCGGTTTCTGAACCGCATCAATACTGGGATATTCCTTTCCCCCAGGCGCCAGGGTTGACGGAAGAGCAGGCCGTGGGCGAGTTGATCAGTCAGCTGCGCGAATCCGTGCGGATTAGAATGGTGGCAGAGGTTCCTCTTGGCGCGTTCCTGTCCGGCGGTGTAGATTCCAGCGGCGTTGTAGCGATAATGTCGCAACTTTCGAAAAAGCCCGTTAATACCTGTTCCATCTCCTTCGGCGACCCAAAGTTTAACGAATCCACATACGCCGCAGCGGTGGCCGAGCGCTATAAAACGAACCATCGGGTCGAGCAGGTTAACGCCGATGATTTTAGCCTATTGGATAAACTTGCGACGGTATACGATGAGCCGTTTGCGGACAGTTCCGCGATCCCGACTTATCGTGTTTGCGAGCTCGCCAAGAGGTGGGTCACCGTGGTGTTATCGGGTGACGGTGGTGACGAAACCTTGGCGGGCTACCGTCGCTATCGCTGGCATCTCTACGAAGAGGGGATGCGTGCCGCGATACCAAAGGGAATACGCAGTCCTTTGTTTGGGTTTCTAGGGCGGACTTATCCCAAAGCCGATTGGGCGCCCAAGACGCTTCGAGCCAAGTCGACATTTGAGGCGCTTGCACGTGATACCGTTGAAGGATACTTCCACGGTGTTTCAATAATGGATGACTCCCTCCGCAGCTGTTTGTTTAGCGACGCTTTTAAACGAGAATCCCAAGGCTACCGAGCGGTGGAGGTATTGCGTGGTTATTACGAACGCGTTGCCGATCTCGATCCGCTTGCCGCGGTTCAGTACCTTGATATGAAAACCTGGTTGCCTGGCGACATACTGACCAAAGTCGATAGAGCGAGCATGGCGCATTCACTTGAAGTTCGAGTGCCGCTGCTGGACCACAAACTTGTCGAATGGATGTCAGGTCTTCCCGCATCCCTTAAGCTGCAAGGTCGTGAGGGGAAATACATCTTAAAAAGGGCCTTGGAGGCTCACGTGCCTCGCGACAACCTCTATCGGCAAAAAATGGGATTCTCGGTGCCATTGGCTAAATGGTTCCGCGGGCCTTTAAAACAACGGCTTCGCGAGACAGTGCTTGGCTCGGTACTTGCCGACACCGGTATTTTTAACATGGATTTCTTAAGTTCCATGGTGGCGCAACATCAAAGCGGCACGAGAGATTTCAGTGTGCCGCTATGGTCGTTAGTGATGTTTGAGGCCTTTCAACGTCAGGTCATATTAAGAGAAGCAGATTATGAGTTCTACGCGCCTGGAAAGGCGGTGCGCCGATAACAACGATGAAAATACTACATATCTTCGATCACTCCATTCCGCTTCATAGTGGTTACACGTTTCGCAGTCGCGCAATCCTAACGCACCAACGCGCCATGGGTTGGGACACATACCACTTAACAAGCCCAAAACACAATCTTGCTACCCGTGTTGATGGTGATGAGGAACACGTGGAGGGCCTTCATTTTTATCGTACGGCTGTTCCACGGGGTGTCTCAACAAAACTGCCCGTCGTGGGCCAATCGGCACTGGTCAGCGCGACCACGAAACGCCTTACGGACGTTACGAACAAAGTAAAACCGGATATTCTCCATGCCCACTCGCCCGTGTTGAACGCCATTCCGGCGCTGCGTGTCGGCCGGCGCTTAGGAATTCCGGTGGTCTACGAGATTCGGGCGTTCTGGGAAGATGCCGCCGTGGATCACGGGACGAGCCGCGAGGGTGGCGTGCGCTACAGGTTAAGCCGCGCGCTGGAAACGTACGCAATAAGACACGTCCAAGCGATCACGACCATTTGCGACGGATTACGGGGGGACATCGTTGCGCGTGGCGTTGCCGAAGATAACGTCATTGTGATTCCTAACGCTGTTGATCTCGGCCAATTCTCGTTGGGCGAGACGCCGGACGAAGCCTTACAAAGGCGGTTGGGGCTAAAACACAACCACGTTCTGGGATTCATTGGCTCATTCTACGCCTATGAAGGGCTAGCGGTTTTGTTACGAGCGTTGCCCAGAATATTGTCGGAGATGTCCAATACGTGTGTGTTGCTCGTGGGGGGAGGTCCGCAGGAAGAACCTCTAAAACAACTCGCACGGGACTTGGGCATTGCGAAGCATGTGATTTTCACAGGGCGTGTTCCCCACGACGAGGTGCATAGGTACTACGATTTAATTGATGTACTGGTCTATCCGCGCCTATCCATGCGCTTGACTGAATTAGTGACGCCGCTCAAGCCATTAGAAGCCATGGCCCAGGGCCGCTTGGTTTTGGCTTCCGATGTTGGTGGTCATCGGGAACTCATAAGAAACGATGAAACCGGAAGGCTTTTCGCTGCTGGAGACGCGGACGCGCTTGTCGCTGCCGCGGTCGATTTACTTAGAGGTCGCGATCATTGGCCGACGATAAAGGCGGCGGGTCGGCGATTCGTTGAGCAAGAGCGTAATTGGGTAGAGAGCGTCGAGCGCTATCGACCCCTCTATGAGCGGCTGACACAGAGTAACTCGGTAGGGATGGCATCCGTGCCATGATTTCGTCTAGATCAGAACATATGCCGTTGCAAAGTATTAACCGGCCGTGATAAATGTTAGCAACCCTCGCGCGAAAAATTGTCTATCCCGCACATGAGCGCTTAATGCGGCGGCCCACCATGGCCTATTTTACGGAACTCGAGCACAGCCAGTGGTTGTCTCGAGACGAAGTCGAGCTGCTGCAAATGCGTAAGCTCTCAGAATTGCTCGAACTCGCCGCCAATCATTGCCCATGGCACGCAAACAGAATCGATGCGGCGGGCATCGAGTTGGGCGAGGGGGCGCCGTTGCCGACGATCGAGGATCTACGACGTTTACCGACAATGACAAAGCACGATGCCGTTGAAAACGGAGAACGTATTGCCTGGCACGATGCGCCGGGAGGCGCGTTTAAATACAACACCGGTGGGTCCAGCGGGCAACCGTTGATTTTTTATTTCGGCCGATGGCGCCAAGCTTCGGACGCTGCTGGTCGAATAAGGGCGCGTCGCTGGTGGGGCGTGAACCTCGGCGACCGGGAGGTTTATCTATGGGGCGCGCCAGTGGAGTTGAGCAAGACGGACCGGGTGAAAACGATACGGGATCGGTTGTTGAATCAACTCGTGCTAAATGCCTTTGACATGTCGCCTAAGCGTATGGACGAGTACGTAACAGCGATAGAGGCGTTCAATCCTAAATGTATATACGGCTATGCGAGCAGCATTGCTCTATTAGCGGCGCATATCCAAGAGCGCGGCCTTAAGGTTCGGTTGCCGAGCCTAAAAGTGGTATGTGCCACGGGAGAGCCCCTCTATAGTCACCAACGCGCCTTAATTGAAGCGGTGTTCGGGGTGCCAGCGGCTAACGAGTTCGGCAGTCGCGATATCGGTTTCACGGCCCATGAAACGCCGGAACGCCAGATGTTGCTCATGAGTGAGAGCATTATCCTTGAAGTTCTGGATGGGGCCGGAAAACCTGTTAGCCCAGGCCAGTTGGGCGAAGCTGTCATGACGGGATTATGCTCCCAGGCGCAACCTTTTATCCGCTATCGTACCGGTGATATGGTGCGGTTGACCGATGCGGTGTGTAAGGCGGGTCGTGGTTTGCACGTCATAGAAGACGTGTTAGGACGCAGTACGGATTTTGTGGTTCGTTCCGACGGCACCATTATGCATGCACTGGCTGTCATTTATGCAATACGGGCCGTAGAGGGTGTTGTCGAATTTAAATTCATTCAACACCATGTTGATCGCGTTGAAATATTGATCGTACCGAATGGGCGCTGGCGGGCCGACGCGGAACAGGCAATGGTGCACGGCCTTAGCCAACGCCTCGGGGCTGACGTGATTATCGACGTACGATTGGTCGAAGCGATCGCCCCTGAAGCGTCGGGTAAATATCGCTATGTGGTTAGCCATGTGCCGCTGGAAGCCGGACTCAACATTGTGCGCTATGACGCGCAGGCCTAAGGGTTCGCGTCATAATAATGTAAAGCATTTTGACGCGAGCCGTTGGATACACTGACACTCGAAGGGTCACAGTTGGATGGATTTGAAAAAACTAGTTACCGCGCCGTTTCGTTACCAACCGTGGCGGGTTCGTCATGTGCGGCTGTTGTTTAGGGACTTCGTTGGGGTTGCTGGCGTGGCCGAATACGATCATGAGACCCATCTAGAGGCAGCTATCGACTGGTTGTGCCGAGCGCAGGACGTACGAGAAGGGTATAGCGATGCCGGTGGCGTATCGGCCGGCTGGAGTTTTGAGGACGGTTGGCTGCCCAGCTATCCCGAAACAACGGGTTATATCATCGAAACGTTCATTGCGGCGGCGGATATTCTCGGGCGCCAGGAGCTGCTTAAACGAGCCCATCGTATGATTGATTGGGAGTTATCGATACAGCATGCGGATGGCGCCTTTCCAGGTCATTTTGGCGAAAAGGGCAGTCATCCGGTAATATTTAATACCGGGCAGATCATGCATGGGATGGTGGCAGGTTACGTTCAACTCGGTCGGGTCGACTGCCTTGAGGCGGCAGTAAAGGCCGGTAATTGGCTTGTTCGACACCAAGATGATGATGGTTGTTGGCGCCGCTATGAGCACAATGGTGTACCTCACGTCTATAACACCCGAGGTAGTTGGGCGCTGATCAGTACCGGCCTATTGGCGAACGATTCGACGTTAACCTGCGCTGCGATACGGCATTTGGATTGGGCGTTGGCACAGCAGACGGATTCAGGCTGGTATGCGATGAACGCGTTTTCACCGGGTCGATCGCCGTTCACCCATACCATTGCTTATGCCATAAGAGGCTTTCTTGAAAGCGGCGTTCTCCTTGATGAACCGCGCTACATTGCGAGCGCGTTGAAAGCGGCTAGAGGGCTCGCCGGTGTGCAGCGGCGCGACGGGTGGTTGGCCGGTACATATGACGATGGCTGGGAGTCTACGGCCGCTTATTGCTGTCTTACGGGAGTGGCTCAGATGAGCCTTAACTGGATTCGGGGCGCTCAAGCGTGCGGCGCTGAGGATCTGCGCGACGCGGCTCGGCGTGCCATATCCTATGTAAAAAAAACGCACCGGCTAGACGATCGCGACGACAGTGTTCGGGGGGGCGTGGCCGGTTCGGCTCCGATCTGGGGCGGCTATTCGCGTTTTGAATACCCCAACTGGGCAGCCAAGTTTTTTGCTGACGCGCTAATGATGGCGTTGACCGATTGCGCCGTTCCGCCAGCGCTTCAGTTGTTTCAGCCAGTCGCTGAGGTGAGCGAGCATGCCTGATTTCTCCGTGCTGATACTTTGTGGTCGGTCACCGCGGCACCTCTACGTGGCCAACAAGCTGTGCGAAGTGGCCAGACCCGTGGCAATCCTACAAGAGACCGGGAGTGACTTCAGCGCGGACAGAATTTTTCAGTTCATAAAACGGCCGAACGTTTTGGCGAATAAGGTCTGGAGGTGGTTGCGAGATCGGCGCCGCTATGTTGGGAACGGCGAGGCTCGTTACTTTTTCGGAGATGCCGTACCGTGCCTAACGCGACCGGAACTGGTCGCGGAGGTCCCCCATATAAATCATCCTAACGTCGTTGCGCTCGTTGATAAACATCAACCCGACATGATCGCCGTATTCGGTACGTCGTTGATTAAAGGCAAGCTGTTAGAGCGTAAGCGTCTAGGTATAATTAATTTACATGGCGGCCTGTCGCCCCACTATCGGGGAGCCGATTGCACATTTTGGGCCTTATATAATCGTGAACCCGATAAAGTGGGTTGCACGCTACACTTTATCGATGCAGGCATCGATACTGGCGGTCTAATCGCCCATGTTTGCCCTGAAGTACGTGAGAGCGACGATGAACTCACCCTCTTTTGGCGGGCGGTGCGTGATAGCGCGGGAGTCTACGCGGAGTTGTTGGCTCGATTGAAGGCGGGCGAGCGATTCGGACAATCACAACACGTCAAAGGGAAATTATACCAAGTGAAGCATCGCCTATGGCGTCATGAAAGGGCCCTCGAACGGCGTCTGCAACAGGGTTTGCTTGCCGGTGTAAATTTACCGCGGCGCATTACGTGGTACTCGAAGGACGATCGATTCGAGGCCTGCTCTCGTATGGAACCCCTGACCACGCATCAGCATACGACCGAAGCGGAGCAATAACGTTGCGAGATTTATTCGTTACTTTTGTCGTTATAGCAACGTTGCCAATTATTTTGGCAAAACCTCATATCGGTATCTATGTATGGTCGTGGCTAGGTTATATGAATCCCCATCGGTTGACGTGGGGTTTCGCCTACGATTTCCCTTTTGCCGAGGTCGTGGCCATTACCACGATCCTGGCCATAATCCTCACCAAGGAGCAGAAACGGATACCTTGGATGCGGGAAACCGTTGTTTTATTGATGTTCGTGGCGTGGATGTTTTTCACTACGTTTTTCGCCGACATTCCGGACGCGGCTTGGGAGAAATGGGACAGAGTATGGAAGGTGCAACTGTTCATTTTTCTTACCATGATGTTTATTACAGACCCGCAGCGACTAAGGGTGCTAGTTTGGGTGATCGTCGTTTCGTTAGGTTTTTACGGTGTAAAAGGCGGTATATTTACCATTAATACAGGTGGTAGCTACCTGGTTTTGGGTCCGGAAAGATCGTTTCTCCAGACTCGCGGTGAAATCGGTACGGCATTGAATATGGTTCTGCCGCTAATGCGTTATTTGCAGCTGACCACTGATAATAAGTGGGTACGCTATGGCTTGGCGATTGCCATGTTCCTTACCGTTTTCGCCGTCGTCGGAACCCATTCGCGAGGTGCGTTTTTGGGTTTAGTCGCTGTATTATTGTTTTTGTTCGTAAAAAGCAGGAAGAAGGTCGTACTTCTCGCTGCCGGACTATTAACCGCTTATATGGCCGTGGTCTTTATGCCGGCGGAATGGGCCGAACGCATGCACACTATCCAGACCTACGAAGAGGATGCTTCCGCGATGGGACGGATCGAAGCATGGGAAGATGCCGTACGCGTGGCCAATGCGAGTCCCCTGGTAGGGGGCGGCCTCGAGATCACCGCCGGTCGCCGCGCTACCCATAGCATCTATTTTCAAGTCTTGGCTGAGCACGGCTACGTCGGCTTAGGGTTCTTCTTGCTACTGGGTATTTTGACCTGGCATAGCGCCACATGGGTCCGAAAAAGAACAAAAAACCACGCAGAATTGAAATGGGCGGGGGATTTGGCAGCGATGCTACAAGTCAGCATCGTCGCTTATGCCGTTGGCGGAGCATTTATTAGCCAAGCGTATTTCGATTTTATTTATCATATTGTCGCGATGATCGTTATCATGCGCGTTATGGTGGCCAAAAAACTGGCGGAAACGGAAATCGAGGCAACTTCTCAGGGGAATTCGCCTGGTAAGGCGCCACGGGCACGGCGTACGTTAAATGGTTTAGGCCGGCGGGCGAACAGAACCAGAGGGTGATCACATAAACGCGTTTTGGGAAAAGTTGGCAGAGTGTCACAGAATCACGGTAGCAAATCGTGTGCTCGCTTGCGGGCACCGAGAGCCCATCGAACCCGCGCTCGGTCTAGTCATTGCCATGAAAGCTGAATAGCGCGTTTGAATAATCCGTTAACCCACCCATGATCGTAGTATTGTTACTCTCGCTTTGGGCGCTCAGTTGGATTTGTATACTCTGGTTTTATCGCCGTGCGTTGCTTACGTTATGGCACGAACCCGTTATAAAGCGTCCCGTGCTGATCTTCGAAAGTGACGATTGGGGTTTAGGCCCCGCAATGAACGCCGATCGCCTTAATGCTATGGCCGCTGTCCTAAAGCGTTACGATGACCGAGAAGGTAATCGACCCGTTGTAACATTAGGGGTCGTTTTGGCTAACGTGGATGCTCAGCGTATGCTCGCAGGCGACGCCAAGCGCTATTACTCCACGTCGCTATTGGATCACCGGTTTCAAGATATTCTGAAAGCGATTAAGGAAGGGGAAGCTGCGGGTGTTTTCGCCGCGCAGTTGCATGGTTTTGAGCATTACTGGCCAGAGTCCCTGATGGCGGCGATACAGACTAATTCAGCCGTGAGGGATTGGCTTTCCCGGAGCGAATACCCCCATACGGAAGAACTTCCTGCCCACCTCCAAAGCCGCTGGGCGGATTGTTCGACGTTACCGTCGATGCCGCTTCCTCAGGGCGCGATAGGTGCCGCAGTCCAACACGAAACAGCATTGTTTCAACAGGCGTTTAATAGACCCGCGACAGTAGTCGTTCCGCCTACATTTCTCTGGAACGAGCACGCCGAGTCGGCTTGGCGGCGAGAGGGCGTTCGAATCGTGGTGACACCGGGACGACGATATTATGCGAGGGACAGGGATGGTCGGTTAATTGGAGAAGAATGGCGTATATACAACGGTCAGAAATCGTCCTGTGGTTTGTTTTATGCGGTGAGAGACGACTATTTTGAGCCAGCGCTTGGCCATACAGCGGATAGCGCACTCGCCGCGTTGAAGAAGAAGACCGAATTGGGGCGCCCGACATTGCTGGAAATGCATCGTTTTAATTTCAGCGGCGATGCTGACGGCGCGCAGCAGTCGTTATACCAACTGGACCGTTTACTTCAGTACGCTAAACGGCACTTTCCCGATTTGAAGTTTTTCTCCACAGAACAGCTTATAGACGGCTTGCGTAACAAAGAAGAAACGTTGACTGAACGAAAACTGCTTTACCGTATCTATTTTTTTCTGCAACGCTCCCGTGAGCTGCCCAAACTATGGAAAATTGCGTGGTTGAGTGGCGCTGTCTTAGCGTTGATTCCGTTGCTCGTCGTCACGCGACCGCCGTATCTAAAACATAACGCCGTACACTGCGGTACTATAAACAAGGCATGACTGGCCCGATAAATTAACGAGTTTTTCCATGAGCCCAATCGGTCCATTTCTGGACAAAATCAGACATTTCATAACACCTCCCACCGTGCGGGAGCGGGTTATCGTTAAATCCGTGGAGCGAACGGAACGCGTGACGTTAAAGCCTGGATTTATTGTGGGCACCTACCGTTCTGGCACAACGCTTTTGCGTTATATTCTTGACAGCCACGAGAATATCGCTGTCCCTCCTGAGAGCAACTTTCTCAATGGCGTCGCAGAACTTTGGCGCAATGAGTGGTATCGAAAAGGACTGCAAGGTGTTGGTGTTGACAACGGTGTATTGGAAAAAAGGTTACGGTCCTTTGCAGGGGCGATATTCGACGATTATGCCTTGGCAAAGGGCAAACAGCGTTGGTTTGATAAGACGCCATCGTATATCGATATCCTGGATTTCATTGATGCTATCTTCGGTAAGGATTGTCGCTATATTATGTTGTATCGTCACGGGCTCGATGTGGCTAACTCCATGACACAAATGTATGGGCACGATGTCAAGCGCGGCCCCGGGCGGAAGTTTGCTGAACGTCACCCGGATTCGCCGCGCCTTACCAACGCGTGCTATTGGAGTGAGAAGTGCGAGAAAATGTTGAGTTTCGAAGCCGCTCATCCGGATCAATGTTTTCGCATTCAATACGAACAGTTTGCGACTGACCCGCACCGTTATTTGCCTCTGCTCTTTGACTTTTTAGGTGAAGCGTGGGACGAGGACGTACTTCGGTTTTCTGACAAACAGCACGATTTCGGCTTACAGGATTCCAAGGTTCTGCAGACCAAGAAAATTGTCCCGAATATTGGAACCTATCGGTCGTGGGCTGAAGAGGAAATCGCCGTTGCTCGGAACGTTGTCGGTTCCACACTGAAAAAGCTGGGCTACGACGTTTGAACAAACCGGTAAAGGTCGTTCATCTCATCCAGGGACTCGAGATTGGTGGCCTGGAGATGATGGTTGTTGGTTTGATCGAACGATTGAACCGGTCTTACTACCATCCGGTAGTGTGTTGTTACGACAGCCTTGGACCACTGAGTGAACGCCTAAAACAACAAAAGATTGAAGCCTATTTCTTACCACGACGGGTCGGTGTTGACCTACGCTATATCTTTACGCTTGCTCGATTCCTTAGGAAACAACGTACCGACATCCTCCATTTACACAATCCTACCGCATTCTTCTACGGGACTTTAGCAGGCAACCTTAGTGGTACGCCTGTGATCATTTACACCGAGCATGGGCGTGACTTTTCCTATAGTTGGAAGATTAAGTTAGCAAACAGGCTGTTGTCAAAAATGGTGGATAGAATCGTTACCGTGGCCGAGTTCTGTCGCGCTTACCTCACGAGGGAGGAAGGTATAGACAGTAAGAAAATTATTACAATCCACAACGGAGTCGATGCCGCGCGCTTTAGCTCTGCCCACGACGTAGGCGACCTACGGGCGTCGCTAGGCTTGGCGGATGATCAACCCGTTATCGGTATTGTTGCGCGTCTTGATCCCATTAAGAATCACGCCGCGCTTATTACGGCGATGTCTCACCTGGCGGTGGCGGTTCGGAAGAATGCGGTGCTGCTAATCATTGGAGACGGACCGCTACGCGAGGACCTACAAAACCAAGTGGAGACGTTGCATTTGGAGGAAAATGTACGGTTTCTTGGCGCTAGGGACGATGTCCCTGAGCTGCTAAACCTGGTAAGCGTGTTCGTGTTGTGCTCCAATAGCGAAGGTTTGTCGTTGACCCTAATCGAGGCGAGCGCGGCGGGAAAGCCCATCGTCGCGACTGACGTCGGAGGCAATAGTGAAGTGGTCGAACACGGCGTAAATGGGCTCTTAGTCCCAATCGACGATCCATCGGCGCTGGGCTATGCGATAACGGAGATATTGTCCGATCCGCTACACGCTGCACAAATGGGAGAAGCAGGACGCACCAAATTCTTGAGGGCGTTTACGCTGGACGGGATGGTCCAGCACTACCAGGCGACTTATGCCGCGTGTTTGTCCACGTCTGTGAAGTCGATTGACAAAAATAGTAGCGTGTGA
>CALZJI010000022.1 GCA_945787615.1 uncultured Chromatiaceae bacterium
GATCGAAATATCCTGCCCCCTGAACGCCACCTCGTCGCCAGGAACACCAACGATCCTCTTTACATAAATCTCATCGGGTTTTTCGGGGTGGCGAAAAAGCACCAGATCGCCTCGCTGCAATTCGGCCAACGCGGCCTTCTGAACGATGACGTGGTCGCCTTCGATCAGGGTAGGCGCCATAGAGGCGGCGCCGATGTGATAGGACTGAAACGGTACCGTGGTTAGCGTATACCAGAACGCTAGGCAACCTGACGTAATAAGACCCAAAGCAAGCGGGCTCGCGTACGCAGGATACGCATCGTTGGCGTTCCTTCGCGTCGCTAAGCGGTAAGCGTCGTACGCGGCGGCGGCCCGTACCAGTAACGATGTCGGAAATAATAGTTCCGGAAAAGGCC
>CALZJI010000023.1 GCA_945787615.1 uncultured Chromatiaceae bacterium
ATTAACGGTGCATGAAATGCACCCTACGGAGCGAGGTCAACGTATCACCACGCGATGTTCTTGGCCGTCATCTTCGAAGGAAACGGAGATAGAGTGATCAGTCTCATCCCAATACCAGTGGTCAACGTTAGTATCGTCTAGAATGATCCGATGAGGTCTCGCCTCTAAGTGCGTGCGCACCGTTAGACGACGCGGATGTGGTTGGTAGTGGCCGTTGCGCGTCTCAATAAAGACGGTCGTGCACGAATCTTTTGATTCGCAGCGGTAGGTCGTTTTCGCGGTACCGCTGTTTTGGTAGGCGTTAGAATCGCCATCGTCCTCGATGAGCGTCCAGCTTCCCGAGTCGGTCGGGTACGCCGCTAACGTTAATTCCGTTAGGGGTTCGCTGGTTGATTGGCGAACGTTGCCTAATGGGAGCAGTGACCCGCCTCGTACAAAGATAGGAATCGTGTCCAGGGGCGCATCGTAAATCAATGGGCCTTTGTTACACTTTTTGCCGGTCCAAAAGTCATACCAAACACCCTTGGGGAGCTCTACGAGACGCCGGGTGATGCCGGGGTGAACCACTGGCGCAATCATCAGCTGTGAGCCAACCATAAGTTGGTCTTCAATGGGGTGGAGCGACGGTTGCTCGGGGAATTCATAGAACAGTGGGCGGAGAAGCGGGGCGCCGGTTTTGTGGGCGATGTGCGCCAAGGTGTATAAATACGGCAGTAGACGATAACGCAGTTCGATGGATTTTTTCGCGATCGTCTCAATCTCTTCCCCGAATGACCAGGGTTCTTGGGGCCGGGTGCCCGTTGCGGTATGGCAACGCATAAACGGAAAGAACGCGCCCAACGCGATCCAGCGGGCGAAGAGTTCACCGTGGCTGTGCCCATAGAATCCGCCGATGTCGACGCCAACGTGGGGCATCCCGCATAGGCCGATGCTGGCGAGTTGGGCCAGGCTCATTTCAAGGTCTTGCCACCGCGAGGTGTTGTCGCCCATCCAACTGGCGGCATAGGTCTGCGTGCCGGTGAAGGCGCTCCGGGTCAAAACCCATGGACGCTTATTAGGCGCTAAGCGGGTCAGAGCGTCATACGTCGCTCGCGCCATCAGCAGGCCGTAGAGGTTGTGAACTTCGGCGTGGCAGGTGGATTCGTCACGAGAACCTTGCCGGGCGTTTAACGGTATGGGGTAAGTGCGTACGCCGTGTCCTGTTATCGACCGGTCGAAGATCGCCGGTTCATTCATGTCTATCCATATTCCGTCGACACCGGCTTTCAATAGATCGCGGTGTTGTTCGCCCCACCAATGGCGTACGTCAGAACGGGTGAAGTCGGGGAACGCGACTTTTCCGGGCCAACAAAATCCCTCAAAAAGCTGCCCGTCTCGCTGCTTTATGAATACATCCTTGGCCAGTCCATCATCACTCGTTGCATAGCGACCGCCAAGTTTTATACCAGGGTCAACAATCGTAACCGTTTTAATGTTGTGGGCGTGTAGCGTGTTGAGGGTCTTTTTCGGATCGGTAAAGCGCGTCGGATCCCAAGTGAAGTTGCGATAACTGTCCATGTAGTCGATGTCGAGATGGATAACATCCAGCGGAATCTGGCGTGCTCTAAACGTATCTGCAATCTTCTGGACCGCGTCGTCGCTTCCGTAGCTCCATCGAGACTGGTGAAATCCCATGGCCCACAGGGGTGGTAATAAGGGGCGGCCCGTCAGTCGGGTAAGCTGTTCGACGACTGCGGCGGGCGTCGGGCCGGTAAAAATATAATAGTCGAGCTCCTCGCCAAGGGTGAGTATTTCCAACTGATCTTCCTGGCTCGCGCCGACGTCGAATTCGCTATACCAGGTGGAGTTCAAGAAGAGCCCCCACGCCAAACCCGGGCGGATGCTCATGAAAAACGGATGCGCGTGGTACATGTTCTGGTGGCCGTGCGCCCCACCGTGCAGGGACGGATCCACGGTCCAATTGGAGAAGCGCTGATGGCGCCGGTTCAATTTGGCGGTTCGCTGGCCGAATCCATAGTGGCTTTCTTCGGGTAAAATGCGTTTTGTGACACTTAAGGCTTGGCTCGCGGCGCCGGCGGGGAGCTGGTCGCCGTTCTGTGCTTCGATGGCGGTGTCCGTCAGCGTGATGTCCCGCCACGCAGGCGCGGCAATGTCTTCGGCAAATGAGTGATCGCGACTATCACAAATACGCAAACAGCCAGTGTTACTATCGAGATGAATTGCGTGACGGGGTCCCCGCGCCACGAGCCCGTGACCACTTTCACGGGTGACTAATGTTTCGTTGCAAGAAAGCGGCTGGATGACGCTCCAGCTTCGGCTCTGTTTGAAAACACACGAAGGGCTGAACCGCACCCGGAAGAATTCCGCGGCGATGAGCTCAACGCGAGTGATGCCTCGTTCATGAGTTGCCTCGAGGCGATTACCGTTCGAGACCCAGCCGAGGATTTTTCCGCAACGCTGCTCTACGTCCTGCATGGTGTCATGGCTACGAGTATGGGTTTTACCGTGTTATTCCTTGTGTACGGGTTAGGCGGCAATAGGTATCAGCACCCCTGCGATACCGCTATCGCGCGGCCAATTCCCCCTGCGTAGGCTTCCGTTAAGCACGGCCTGACAGGTCGTGTGCCGCTAGTCCGGCGACTGCTCATGCGATGGCAAATACGTCGTTGTGTAGCGATAGATCTTGATGGTCTCGGACCAGTAGTCTTCTGGCAGGCCCGCTTTGCGTTTCAGTTGCCGCAGGAACAGCGCGGAGTTCGGTAAGGATTCCCACACTGAAGGAAGAAAGGTGCCACGGTTTCGCCCCTCTTCTAACACCAGCCCGTCCACCCCAGGCCGAAGCTGCTCAATCAAGTCTTTTTCGGAGGAAAATGCCATGGGCTCTTGGGGGGAGAGGACGGAAATGTGGATGTCCAGGTCATTAAATTCCGAGCTGGAAAGGGGTGTAAAGCGCGGATCGTTGAACGCGGCGGCGTAGGCGTTTTGAGCGATATCTTCGGCCAGGGGGCGACGCGCTTCCAAACTACCGATACAACCGCGCAATTGACCGTCGATGGTCAAGGTAATAAACGCCGCGCCGGGTTGCCGTAGCGCTGGAGCGCAGTCGTCCAGGCTCACTGAGGGCGCCCGAGCGTGGCTGAGTCCGTAATGTATAGATGTTCGAGCTAGTGCTAGCAGCTCGTCTTCATAGGCGGCAATGTTGTGGCTCATTGTGGCTGGAAAAATATGTAAGCGCCGTACCCGACCACTTGATCACGCGGGCCGGCCGTGTCGCCGGAGTTACGTAAATCAATGGTTTTGGCGTGCAGCCCGTGGTGTCGTGCCGCCTCCAACAAGCCACTGACCGGGATGCGTCCGCAGGCGTGGTCGTATTCGATTGCCGTAAGGTCTAGCTTCTCGATGGCATTGGAGGTTTCGCGGTCCATCCGTCGGGCTGTGTCGTAATCGTGGTAGTGACTCAAATCGGAACTAATGACGATGAGCGTTTCCGGTCCGCCCCACAACGCTTCGATGACTTCACTCACTTCTTGGGCGGTGGCATCGCCGACAACAATGGGCACTAGAGAAAACGTATCGATGACCGACTGTAGGAAAGGGAGATGGACTTCAAGGCTGTGCTCGTGTGTGTGTGCTTCATCCATCATTTTTACTTGGGGCAGTGTTAGAATCTTTTGTATGGCGTCTTGGTCTACGGGCAGTCGACCCAGGGGCGTTACAAACTCCGTGGCGTGGCAGATGGCCAGACCGTAAAGCGGGACGCGATGTGAGGGGCCGAGCAGGATCACTCGTGTGATGGTGTCATGGGCATTCGCTACGCGCGCATAGGCGCTCGCCGCGATGGGGCCCGAATAAATGTAACCGGCGTGCGGTGCAACGATGGCTTTTGGCGCAGGTTCCGTTGTTTGCGCGGAGGTTAAAAAATCATTAACCACACTTTGAAGTTCTTGCGGATTGGCGGGGTAGAACATCCCAGCGACCGCGGGGTTGCGTACAGTCTGCATAGTTGACCCTTCCACTTTAGAATCGTTCGTTATTTTCCGCGGCCCTAAGGTTTCTTGGGTTATAGGCCGCCGCATGAAACCAGATATTTGTCCGCAATGAGTATAAAATATAAAGGCAGCGTCGTTGTTGCAAGTCCTTTGAGCAAAACTGGGTTTTTTTCTACGCCCGGTTGTCTCGAAACTAAGGGCTGGTGCAAATATTCAGGAGGTCCATCATGGAAAATCAAGCGGAAATGAAAGCGGTGCCAACGACATACTGGCACGCGCTGGACGATGGCCGAATTCAATGCGACGTCTGCCCGCGTTTTTGTAAGCTGCACGAAGGTCAAGAGGGGCTATGTTTCGTCAGGGCGCGCCGAAATGACCAGATTGTGTTGACAACCTACGGTCGTTCTAGCGGCTATTGCGTTGATCCCATCGAAAAGAAACCACTAAATCATTTCCTGCCTGGAACGCCTATATTGTCGTTCGGGACCGCGGGCTGCAATTTGGCCTGCAAGTTCTGCCAGAATTGGGACATGAGCAAAGCGCGTGAAATGGACGTGCTTGCCGATCAAGCGCCTCCGGAGGTTATCGCAACGGCGGCAAAAGAATTGGGTTGCCGCAGTGTGGCCTATACCTACAATGATCCTGTTATTTTTCTCGAGTACGCCATCGACGTGGCCAAGGCATGTCGAGAAAACGGAATTAAGTCCGTAGCCGTGACTGCCGGCTATATTTGTGACGAGCCCCGTCGTGAATTCTTCAGCTACATGGACGCGGCCAACGTCGATTTAAAGGCATTTACCGAGCGTTTTTACCATAAAATATGTGGCGGACATCTAAAACCGGTTCTAGAAACCCTCGAATACCTCAAGCACGAGACCCACGTTTGGATCGAACTCACCACGCTGCTGATCCCCGGTGAGAACGATTCTGAGCAAGAAATCGACGAGATGACGAAATGGGTCGTGGATAAGCTCGGTCCCGATGTGCCCATGCACTTCACCGCCTTCCACCCGGATTGGAAAATGATGGGCCACCCGCCAACGCCACCGGAAACACTGACAAATGCGCGCCGGATTGCCATCAACAACGGTGTCCGTTATGCCTACACGGGCAACGTCCATGACGTACGGGGCGGCAGCACCTATTGCGCCCATTGCGGCAAACAGCTTATTGGTCGGGATTGGTATGAGATGACGGCATGGCATTTAGACGAGAAGGGGTGTTGTCAGTATTGCAGTACGCCGTGCGCGGGCGTGTTTGACCCGAAACCGGGTGATTGGGGTGCCAGGCGACAACCGGTAAGGTTGAAAAACTACGCGGCATAGACCCTAACGTTGCACGAAAATTTGGTCCAAGAGCGCTTCGCCGCCTCTTCAGGACCGCGCTCGTGTTTTCTCGATTTCAAGGAGAGCGAGCGCCATAAAATACGCACTCTAAAGCCTCTTTAATCCAAAGCTATGCAACGTTAGGGTAAAGGGACACGCGCAGGATAGAAAACATGTGATTTGGCGACCCGCCGTAACTGCGCGGGCCGTCTTTACGAGGCCAGTGTCTATGGATAATCGCCATCAACGACGTGACGGAGGGAACGGCATGGCAGTAAGGCTCACCCTCCGCGTGCCATGAATTTTCCTCAACTCCACCCATGGGATGTCACACCCAAAGAAGCGATTAGCATTCAAAAGCAGTTTCGCGATGCGGTCATTACCGAGGATCAACTTAGCACCGTATCATTCGTTGCAGGCGTTGATGTCGGAGATGAGAATAAGAACACGACGACGCGGGCAGCCGTCGCGGTCTTAGCGCTTGAGGATTTATCGTTGCGTGAACAGGCGATTGCGCGGCTGCCAACCACGTTTCCCTATGTGCCTGGGTTGTTGTCGTTTCGAGAGGTGCCGGCGGTTTTGCAGGCGTTGGAGAAGTTGGAAACGGTGCCCGATTTGTTGTTGTGTGATGGGCAGGGCATTGCTCATCCCCGCCGTTTTGGTATCGCGAGCCATTTGGGCTTAATCACGGACATCCCTTCAATCGGCGTCGCCAAGACACGGTTAACGGGTAAGCACCCGCCGGTTCCCGAGCGCAGGGGTGAGTGGGTGCCGTTAACGGACGGTGAGGACGTGATCGGTGCCGTTCTCCGAACGCGCGAGAGCGTTAAGCCTGTTTTTGTGTCGCCGGGGCACCGAATTGGTTTGGCGAGCGCGATCAAGTACGTCATGGGTTGCGTAACGCGCTACAGGTTGCCTGAAACGACGCGCTGGGCGCATCGTTTAGCCTCGGGTTGATCGCAGCGACAGCGTTAACCTCCAAAGTCGCCGCTGTGAGCACGCTCATCCCGTCTACCCACTGACAAAATGAGAGTCGGCACCTCGCTAAGCGCAGTTTGGGAGAGATGTGGCTTGACATAAACCAAGCGTCGAACTATTGTGGAGTCTTACCGCATTTTGGTACGCGTAGGTGCCACTAATACCCATGAGAGCATTGCGATATTACAATTCAGTGAGTGCATGCCGGGCGAGCGATCATGTTCGTCCGACGGCTCAGCTCGCTCCTCGACTATCCTCGCTACTACTGCCTTAGGGCAGTGAATCTAATCTTTTAAGGCCCACGCCGGGCCACCCCAAACGACAAAATACAGCTTTTTCATTTAAGCGAGGCGACCTCTGGACCTTAATGTCGGGAGGTTGGAATACATTGCCGGTACGAAAGTTCATGCAGTACCATGGCAGTAGAATTTGGAGCAAGACCATGACCGACAAATTAATCATTTTCGACACTACGTTACGTGACGGGGAGCAGAGCCCTGGGGCGTCCATGACCCGCGATGAAAAAATACGCATTGCCAAGGCGTTAGAAAAAATGCGCGTCGATGTCATTGAGGCCGGTTTTCCGGTGGCCAGTCTCGGGGATTTCGAGGCGGTCCAGGCCGTAGCGAACGCGATCAAGGACAGCACGGTGTGTGGCTTGGCGCGCGCGACGGATACCGATATTGATAGGGCGGGCGAGGCATTGAAAAATGCGAATTCCGCGCGAATTCATACGTTTATTGCAACGTCACCGATTCACATGGCGGATAAGCTGCGTATGAGCCCGGAGCAGGTGTTAGAGCGGGCAGTGGCGGCGGTAAAACGCGCGCGAAAATACACTGACAATGTGGAGTTCTCTCCGGAAGATGCGGGGCGCTCGGAATTGGATTTCCTGTGTCGGGTCATTGAAGCGGTCATCGATGCGGGTGCGCGCACGGTGAACATCCCGGACACGGTCGGTTACAATGTTCCCCAGCAATTCGGTAATTTGATCCATAACCTCATTGAACGCGTTCCTAACTCAGATAAAGCGATTTTTTCTGTTCATTGCCACAACGACTTAGGTTTGGCCGTGGCCAATTCGTTGGCTGCGGTAGTGAACGGGGCACGCCAAGTGGAATGCACGGTTAACGGTCTTGGGGAGCGGGCGGGAAACGCGGCGTTGGAAGAAATTGCCATGGCCGTGCGTACCCGCAAAGACGTTTTTCCCTGCCAGATAGGTTTGGATACGACCCAAATCGTGCCGTGTAGCCGCTTAGTCTCGAGTATTACCGGTTTTGCCGTGCAACCCAATAAAGCCATTGTTGGTGCCAATGCATTTGCCCACGAATCGGGCATTCATCAGGACGGGGTACTCAAGAAGCGCGAGACCTACGAGATCATGCGCGCACAAGATGTGGGTTGGTCAGAGAATCGCATGGTTTTGGGTAAACATTCGGGCCGTAACGCGTTTCGAACGCGGTTAAGGGAATTGGGGGTGGAGTTTGAATCCGAGGAAGACCTGAATGCGGCGTTCAGGCGGTTTAAAGACTTGGCCGATAAAAAACACGAAATTTATGACGACGACTTGCAAGCGTTAGTCACGGAGACGGGATTGGAAGCAGAGAATGAACGGCTCAAGTTAGTGTCGCTTCACGTCTGCTCGGAAACCGGTGAAACACCCGCCGCCGCCGTGACGTTGGCCGTCGACGGCATCGAGAAACGACAAACTGCTGACGGTGGCGGCCCCGTTGATGCCACCTACAAAGCCATTGAAAAGATCGTTGAAAGCGGCTCGGAATTGCAGCTCTATTCCGTCAACGCCATTACCAGTGGAACGGACTCCCAGGGTGAAGTGACCGTGCGTGTGGCCAAAGGGGGACGCATCGTTAACGGCCAGGGCGCCGATACGGATATTGTGATTGCCTCGGCGAAAGCTTATCTGAACGCCTTGAGTAAACTTATGGCGCCTATGGAGCGAGCACATCCTCAGCTTTAGCGATGTGTGTGATCGGGTTTTGCGGGAGACTGAGTTATGGTTGATGAATCGCGGCGCAGACAATACTTGGAAGCCATGGGCGTACAGCTGTGGTTGTCGCGCCGCGCTGCCTCAACGCCCAACGTCGAAGAACCCGCAGTTCCTTTCACTGGCGAACCATGCACTACGGTGGAGGAAACCGTTGTTTCGGCTGAGCAGAAGTGGAGGCAGCTCGAGGCGGGAGTGAAGCAATGCACCGCCTGCGAATTACACCGGCAACGAACCCAGACGGTGTTCGGGGTGGGAAGCCATCGGGCGAAGTGGATGATTATCGGCGAGGCGCCTGGCGCCGATGAAGACCGTCAGGGCGAACCGTTCGTGGGTAGAGCGGGCAAGCTGTTGAACGCCATGTTGCTGGCGCTCGGGTTTCAGCGCGAACACGTCTATATTACGAATATTGTGAAATGCCGCCCACCGCAGAATAGGGATCCCCGTCCCGATGAAACGGCCCAATGCGCCGCTTATTTGCGTCAGCAAATTGCGTTGATTAAACCTAAAATAATTCTCGCCATTGGCCGCGTGGCAGCGCAGAATCTTTTAAATACGGACATAAGCCTTGGCCGGCTGCGAGGCCAAGTCCATCGCTACGGCGATACCCACATACCCGTTGTTGTCACCTATCATCCCGCCTATCTGCTGCGCTCACCGTTAGAGAAGCGTAAAGCGTGGCAAGACCTGCAATATGCCATGTCCGTTTTCCGGCAATCACTTGAAGACTGATAACGTGCTATGAGCGCCGTGCTCGTCAGCGACCCCTACCAGCTCCGTTTCATGACCGCGGACGACCTGGATGAGGTGATGGCAATCGAAACGCAGGCCTATCCGTTTCCCTGGACCCTCGGTATCTTTCGCGATTGTTTACGAGTCGGTTATTCGTGTCGCGTTTTAGAACGGGACGGGCACATTGAAGCCTATAGTGTTATGTCCTTTGGCGCGCAGGAGGCGCATATTCTTAATCTTTGTGTAAGAACGGAATCGCGGCGCCAAGGCTTGGGGAAAACCATGTTATCGATCCTTGTCGAGGATGCGAAGATCCTTGGTGCCGATACTATTTTGTTAGAAGTTCGACCGACCAACATCGCTGCCGTTACTCTCTATGAAGAGAATGGTTTTATCGAAATTGGACTCCGTAAAAATTATTATCCCGCGCAGAACGGCCGTGAAGACGCCGTGATTTATGCGAAGAGTATTGACTAAAGATGCTTCGAGGTGTTCTGAGTTAGATTGGTTGGGTCTTTGCGGATACCGGTACACGTCATCCGGGGCTAAGGCAACGTGCTGTCTTCGCGGATGGGTCATTCTATTACCGCGATCGATAAATAGATTTGGCGCGCATTTCGCGGGGAACTGCGGGCCAGATTAATTTACACCGCGATCTTTTTATACTTGATGCGGTGGGGATTGTCCGCTTCACTGCCAAGGCGGCGGTGTTTGTCTTCTTCGTAATCGGCGTAGTTACCTTCAAACCACACGGTTTGGCTGTCGCCTTCAAAGGCGAGGATATGGGTGGCGATGCGATCCAGGAACCAGCGATCATGGGAGATCACTACGGCGCAGCCCGGGAAGGCCAATAACGCTTCTTCCAGCGCGCGCAGTGTTTCCACATCGAGGTCGTTGGTCGGTTCGTCCAATAGCAGCACATTGCCGCCGCTTTTCAGCAGACACGCCAAATGCACCCGATTGCGCTCACCGCCTGAAAGGTCTTTAACCAACTTTTGCTGATCGGGACCTTTGAAGTTAAACCGGCTCACGTAGGCGCGCGAGGGCATTTCGAATTTTCCGACGCGAATAGTGTCTTGTTCGTCGGAGATAACCTGCCAGACATTCTTGTTCCCATCGAGCGCGTCACGGAACTGATCCACATGAGCGAGTTCTACCGTTTCGCCGATACGAATTTCGCCGGTGTCCGGATTTTCATCACCGACAAGCATCCGAAATAACGTCGATTTGCCCGCGCCATTGGGTCCGATAACGCCAACGATGCCGCCCGGCGGGAGTTTGAAACTAAGGTCGTCAACGAGTAGCTGCTCGGCGAAACCCTTGCGTATACCGGTAGCTTCTACGACGAGGTCACCGAGACGCGGGCCGGGCGGAATATAGATTTCTTGGGTTTCATTGCGTTTCTGGAACTCCTGGGATGCCAGCTCTTCGAAGCGGGCCAGTCGTGCCTTACTCTTGGCATGGCGACCTTTAGGGTTGGCGCGCACCCACTCCAATTCGGCCTTCATGGCGCGTTGTTGGGCCGATTGTTGTTTTTCTTCCATTTCAAGGCGCTTTTCTTTTTGCTCGAGCCAAGAAGAATAGTTGCCCTTCCACGGAATACCGTGGCCGCGGTCTAACTCCAGAATCCACTCGGCCACGTTATCGAGAAAGTAACGGTCATGGGTGATGGCGACGATCGTTCCTTTGTATTCTTGTAAAAATCGCTCCAGCCACGCCACCGATTCGGCATCGAGATGGTTAGTGGGTTCGTCCAATAACAGCATGTCCGGTTTGGATAACAGCAAGCGGCAGAGCGCGACGCGACGCCGCTCGCCACCGGATAGCGTGCTGACGTCGGCCTCCCACGGCGGCAGTCGTAAGGCATCGGCGGCGACTTCTAATGTGCGATCCAGTTCCCAGCCGTTGGCTGCGTCGATGGCATCCTGTAAGGTGCCCTGTTCTTCCAGGAGCGCATTCATTTCGTCATCACTCATGGGTTCGGCAAAACGCATGCTAATCTCGTTAAAGCGGTCAACATGGGCCTTAACCTCGCCCATGCCTTCCTCGACGTTACCGCGCACGTCTTTCTCCGAGTCCAGTTGGGGTTCTTGCGGTAAAAAGCCGATACGGATGCCGGGCTGAGGCCGCGCCTCACCCAGATAATCCGTATCCATGCCCGCCATAATCCGCAGCAAGGAGGATTTTCCTGAGCCGTTCAGGCCCAACACGCCGATTTTCGCGCCAGGGAAGAACGATAAAGAGATATCGGAGAGTATTTCACGTTTGGGTGGGACAACTTTGCCTACCCGATTCATGGTGTAAATATACTGTGCCATGGGTGCTTAAAGCCCTCGTTCGGTGATATGAATACGATTGAAATTTCTTAACGCTGCTGTTGTGTTAACGCCTTCTCCCTCCGGGAGTGGGTTGGGGTGAGGGCGTCAATAACAGTTCAGCATGTGATGTAAATACATCCATTGTGCCGAGCATTTCCATGTCGGTAACGAGACGGCAGTGATTGTTCTACTTGGTTGTCTTGTGCCTACCCTAAGTTGCGCGTGACTAACGCGTCTTTGTTTGCCGCGGACGGTACTGTGTTTAAATAACGCGCTCGTTTCCGCCATCGATGGGCACTTGCGCCCCCGTTGTTTTTGCGAAAAGCGGGCCGCACATTTCCGCGACCAGTTCTGCAACGTCGTGACTCGTCACTTCAGTGCTCAAAACATTTCTTCGTTTATACTCTTCAACGCTTAATCCGTAATGGCTGGCCCGCGCCTGCAACACCTCATCGGTCCATAACGCGGTGTCGAAGACCGCATTGGGGTGAACAGAGTTAATACGAATGTTGTCGCTTCCCCATTCCAAGGCCGCAACGCGCGCCAGTTGGTTGAGGGCCGCCTTGGATGCGGAATAGGCCGCCGCCCCTGGGCCCGGCGCAGGAACGTTTTTCGATCCGACCACCACCACCCGTCCGCCGTTGGGCGCACGTTTTAATAACGGATGAGCCTCGCGCAGTAACGTCAGATTGGCGTCCACGTTGATGGACATCACCTTGTGCCAATCCCCGTCGCTAAGGGTATCAATGCGGCACCCGCCGGGGAAGATACCGGCATTGAGGATGAGCATATCGAGACCGCCAAATCGCTGAACACCGCCCTCTAACGCCTGCTCGACTTGGGCGTTGTCGGTAATGTCGCACTCCAGGCCGAGGTAATCGGGACGCTCGTAGTTCGCTTCCACCGCCGACTTTAGGTCCAACGCGATAACGGCGGCGCCGCGTTGCAGGAGGCTGTCCACACAGGCCTTTCCGATCCCGGAAGCCGCGCCCGTGACCAACGCCACCTCGCCGCTGAACTGGGGCGGTTTGCCGCTCCTTCTTAGCTTGGCCTGTTCCAGGTCCCAATACTCCGTGTCAAACAGATCACGGGCCGAGAGTGCTCGATACCCGCCCAGCGCCGTGGCGCGCAGAATGACTTCGATGGTATGTTGGTAGATGTCGCCGACGATGGCCGTGTCTTTGGCGCTGCGTCCGGCGCAGACCAGACCTAGATCGCGATCCAGAATGACCCGAGGTGCCGGGTCGAGCATGGTTTTTGGTTCTTTAGCGCCAGGGGCGTATCCGTCAAAGTATTCTTTATACTGGTGAGTATAGGCTTCGACATTTCGCCCCAGCATGGGCAACCTTTTGGTCCGGATAACGTGGTCTGGCGTAGCGGGGCCTTGCTGGGAGAGGCTGGCAACATCATGGCGTCGGGCGAAGTCGACGCTGCGAGGGTCTCGATAGCAGCGCAGCAGCATGGTTTTTCCGGCCGCTTTTACAACGTCGTATCTGAGCTTTGCCGTTGTCGTTCGTAATGCCGTGGCGTGCTCGTCCGGTGCCAACGGTTGCGGCAGCGCCCAGGCTCCCTGCTGTTGTAAATATTCTTCGGCGCGACAGACCAGTTGAATCATCCGGTCGTAGGACTCTTTGGCTGTTTCGCCAAAGGAGAAGATGCCGTGGTTAAGGAGTACCATACCGATGGTGTTGTCGGTCGCTTCGGCAGAGAACCGTTCCGCGCATAAGCGGGCAAGGTCAAAGCCAGGCATGATATAGGGGATGATCACGACCGTGTCGCCGTAGATCTCTTCGATCCGTTGTTTGCCGTTTTCCGTATTGGTAATGGCGACGATGGCATCAGCGTGGGTATGGTCGACGTATTTGTAGGGCAGCGTGGCGTGGAGAATCGTTTCGACGGAAGGCGTCGGCGCCGAGGCCTTGGTCATCTGTGTTTTTAATTCGTTGACCATCTGGGGGTCAGATAACTTGTCAAGCTCGGCCAGCGCGAGCAAATGCGCCATGCGCACCGGCGAAAAACCGTCGGCTTCGATGGTTTCCAAATCCCATCCGCTGCCTTTTACGTAAAGTATGTGTTCTTTTTTGCCAAGAATATTTGTCTCGGTGAGTTTAACGGAGGTGTTGCCGCCGCCATGGAGAACCAGCGTCGTGTCACGACCGAGTAGCCGTGAGGTATAAACGCGCTGGCCAAGCTCGCCGGGATAGTGTTTTGCTTCGTCGTCGTTCCACAGATTTTTCATGGGTATTGGTCGGTAATGCTCGCTAGGAAAAAGGAAACGATTCTACCATCTTGTGGCGTGGTTTACGTACCGGTTGAGGGCGAGTGGCGTAATGGGCCCGGTTTCAGTGGCAGCGTCGCGGTGTTGGCCTTTGGGGGGCGTTGCGGTAAGCGTATTGCCAATTGCTGCATCACTTTTTTTGCTGTGAGCCGATAGGCCGTCAATTTGCCGCCATATATGGTCAGTACCCGCGGTAGCTTGGGGTCGTCGACATCGATGATCGTATCGCGGGACCGTGCGCCTAGGCTGCTGCCGCTCGACGGCAACACGCGCAACCCGGCGAATGCCGACGTGATACGAGCCGTCTGCTCGGATCGGAAATGAGGAAAATAATAGGAAAGAACCTCCAGCAGGTAGGTTTTCTCGGCGACGAGTGGCTTTACATCGCCTGGATCGCCGTCGTAGACGGTTTCGGTGGTTCCCACCATGATTTGGTTTTTCCAGGGCATCACAAACACGGGTCGGGCATCGCTTGGCGATTCGAGATAATAAATACCTTTGCTGAGGGTGCCGTCCAACAAAATGTGAGTCCCTTGAACGAGCTCTGTTTGGATTTGGGGGAGCACTGGGTTCGTTTGCGCCAAAATTCGATTCGCCCACGGCCCCGCTGCATTGACGAGGACGAGCGCTCCGCATTGGTGTACGCGTCCTTCGTAATGGTACTCTATGGATACGTTGCCTTCCCCCAATGACGCGTGTAAGAATGTTGCGGGCATCGACAGCGTCGCGCCCATGTCTAGGGCTGAATTCATTACCGCTTCGGTTAAGGCTTGATCGTCGGTTTGTGCGTCCCAATATTGGAAAACGGCGCGAAGGTTACGGGTGTCTAATCCATCAAGCTCGCCCCACCGCGATCGCGGGACGGCACTGGAACGCGCATGTTCGTTTCGATCGCCCAATAAGCGGTATAGCGAAAGGCCCGCGCGTAGTCGCCAGGGGCCGTGGCGCGAGGTTTTATATACGGGAATGTAAAAGGGCTTAAGTGTGACCAGTTCTGGGGCGATATCAAGCAACGTCGCTCGTTCCTGCAAGCACTCCTTGACCAGGGAGAACTGCCCCGTTTCCAAGTAACGCAAGCCACCGTGAATTAATTTACTGGAACGGCTCGACGTGCCCGCGGCAAGGGCGCTCTGTTCGAGTACGAGCACCGAGTGACCCTGGGCCGCCGCCGCCTGGGCAACGCCTGCTCCATGAATCCCCCCGCCAATAACGACTAGATCATATCTGGCAGCCGTCAAAGCAGCCACCTTGGTGCAGAACGGGGTGTTGGAGCATGTTTCCCACGTCCATGGTTTCGATGAAGTCAGCGCCACGTGTGTGTAGATAGATGGCGAGTTGAGGGTGTTTTACGTCGTACAGACTCCACTTCCAAGGGCCAGGCCAAAGCATGTCGGCGGGAGGGATTTTTTTATAGTTGCAGAATAAATAATCGGGTGCCAGCTCGGTTGCCTTACGCCGAGCCTCGGTAGTCCACTCCTTGAGAATCCAGCCAATGGCTTTTGCGCCCATCGCCCGTGCGCAGCGGATGGTGAGCGCGTCGTAGGAGATTATTGTGCACTGTGAGAGCGCCGGTTTGATGAGGCGAGCCGTTGTTTTAGCGACGCGCTCGATACCAAACTTTTCCATGCTCTCCGTTTTAAGTTCGACAAAGGCATGGGCTTGCGGCCACAGTTTCAATAAATAAATCGCATCGGCGAGTGAGGGAATCGCGACACCCGCATTGGCAAAGCGGCTGCCGAAGCGTCCGGTTTCGCAGGCTTGGATGGTTCTTACTTCGTCGAACGGAAGATTCAAAATATCGCCGTCAACCGTCGTGGTGCGGCCAAGGTAGCGATCGTGAAACAAGACCGGGGTGCCATCGGCGCAGAACTGAACGTCAAACTCCACGTAGCACGCCCCACTCTTGAGCGCTTGGTGCAACGCAAGCAGCGTGTTCTCGGGAAACAGTTTTGCGTAGCCGCGATGGGCAATTACACGAGGGATGCTGATTCTCTTGCTAGGTTCGCTTCCGTTTGGCCCTGTTCTACTCGGCTGCAATTCCATTCTACCCAACATTATTTAGGAACTTGCCTATTTTGGCAGCTGAATTAATTATTTGGAAGACCTTTTGATCATTTTTTAGTGCGATTGCCGCAACTTCGGGATCTTCTTGGTTTATCGAACCGAGCAAGGCGAGTAAACTCGTTTGTTAGTCTAGGTGTTGGTTCCAAAAAAGCGATCAGTCCCGAATGGCACTTAGTTAAGCGATTCTACACCCGATGTAGGGTGGGTTACGACTGCATGGACGACGCACATGGATGTGCGAGTGTCACGCGAGGGCAGGAGCCCAAAGTGACTGCAGGAGCTAGAGTAATGCATGGAGCAATTACCGAGGCGCGTCTTTTTGCGCCGTAACCCACTAGTGGTGCCGCTAGGCACTCATAAAAATCAGGTGGCGTTGCTACGTAACGCTTGGTGGGTTACGCAAAAAGACGCTAACCCACCCTACATTTTGGCTTAAGTAAGTGCCATTCGTATCTGACGCGTAATATCAAGTTAATTCCCCGAACCGTCACGTGATGTAACGTTTCTATTTTCCCTCTATATGACAAATTTATTACATGAAGCTTAACGTAACCTTAAATTGCCAAGGGTAGTGACTATCACGTATAGGCGGGAGTCGTTATAACGGGTGAAAGAACAATTATTCTCATTAGTAAACGGCCATGCTCGTCCTTTACTGGATTGTGAGTGCATCGGCAATATTCGTTACCATCAGGTGACAACAGCGCAAAGGTAGCGAGTTGGTCGTCGTGTGTTGGATCTAGGTCCGGGCGTGCAGGGTCTCGTTGCTGCAAAGCCGCTCGTGCGTCTCGCCCGAGCGATTCCAAGCTCAATGACGATTCATTTAAGAAAACTTCCGCTTGCCGTGACAACCCTAGGATAGTCCAATCGGATTGGGTTATCACCGTATGAAGCCCCAAAACATTAGGTTAACTACCTACACTATTGGCGTTATCTCCGGGGACGTATTAAACTTGGCGCGGGTAAAACGCAGGAGAGGTGAGTCGCTGTTTGGAACGTTAATTCAGCGGACGGCGCTCACACGCCGTCGCTGAAGCTTAACTAATAAT
>CALZJI010000024.1 GCA_945787615.1 uncultured Chromatiaceae bacterium
GACTATTCTTGATCAACTAGCGTTTTACAAAAAGGCCCATAAAGCTGATCGCGCGTATCAGTTCTGGCAAGAAGGCGTCCACCCCGAATGGATTCAAAACGAAGAAATGATGCGCCAAAAATTGGACTATATTCATGAAAACCCGGTGAAACGTGGGTACGTGGATAAGGCTGAACATTGGCGCTATTCTAGTGCGCGAAACTATTTGGTAGAAACGGGCCTAGTTGACGTTTGTTGTGAGTGGTGACATAAGTATGCATTCCCACGCGGGAGCGTGGGAACGAGAAAACCCCGCACTGCCAACATAAGCCGCCACAACATCGATCCTGCCATGCCCCAACTCAGCGGAAATAATTTTGCGGGCGGAAACGTCCGTTTCTCTGTCGGCCAATCGCGCGCCAACGACGGCGGGCGCGGCGTAGCCGGTGAGTTGCTGGTAGCGATCACACGCGTAGGCAGCGCGTAAATCATGAAAGCCGCGTATTCCCAACGACGCCACCGCGTCGGTCCATGTGCGTGGTCAGTTGATTTGCTTGAAGCTTGGCAAGGAAATCTTCTTGCGTAAAGGCGGGATTCTTTAGGGAAGCACGCTGTTGGCGCGCTACGGTGATAACGGTCTGCGGCGAAAGGTCAAAAAGATCGTCGATGAAATCGTCCGGGTGCTGCCTAAAGATATCGAATTGTCCCAAAACGTCCGGCGGAAAATCCTTTAGGTTAAAAGTAACGATGACTTCGGCTCGCACTCGAATCGCGGCGGCGGAACTCAGCTATCCTTATGATTTCGTTTATTGTTACCCCTAACGCCTCCTAATGATGCTTTTTCAGAAATATCAAACACTTAATCCTTAATTCCCCGGCTGAAAATCCCCGTATCGGCAGTTCGATTCTGTCCCTGGCCACCATTCTGTTCCTATTAATATCATATTATCCACCTGCGTCGGCTTCCAGCGCGATATCCGGATCGCGCAGCGAGCGCGTGAAAAGCGCTCGTCCAGAGCCAAGAAAAAACAACTCGGGGATTAGTTAAGAAAACGTCTACAAGAATTTAGACAAAAAACGGCCTGAGATGGGAAAACAGGCGAGAGAGAGTGAAAAAAGCCCTGACAGGCAGGGCTTTTTCGTAAAGGTATTTTTTTATTGAGGCTGAACTTGAGTAGCCTGTAAGCCTTTA
Source organism: uncultured Chromatiaceae bacterium (assembly GCA_945787615.1). Classification (GTDB taxonomy): domain Bacteria; phylum Pseudomonadota; class Gammaproteobacteria; order JAADHS01; family JAADHS01; genus CALZJI01. The sequence goes on from CALZJI010000024.1 coordinate 1,172, forward strand.
GGGCCGTTTTCGACTTGGTAGCTTACGGCTTGGCCTTCAGCTAGGCTTTTAAAACCGTCACCAACGATCGAGCGAAAGTGTACGAATACATCTTCGCTGCCATCGTTTGGGCTGATAAAACCAAAACCTTTAGATTCGTTAAACCACTTAACGGTACCGATATTCATTGTTTGAACTCCTCAAAACTTAATTAAATGACAAATATAAATAGCGTGCAGATGACGCATGAGGATTCCGAGAGGTACCGAATGGTGTTCTAAGAAAGCCAGCTGTGAGCCAACGCAGGCGTACGCACTATATCCTATTTCTTTGAGAAAATCTAAATTATTTGTTTTTACCGAGTAAGTAGTCGGGATAGAAATACGGCGCGCGCGGATAGGTTAGGAGCTTCCAATGTCTCCATCGTTTCCAACGTCGTGGCAAATGGCTGTCAAACCGTACATTACGTTTCCGCAAGCCCCCTTGTCATCCCGGACGGTCGGATTTTTCGAGTCTCGGTTGGCGAGCATAGCTTTCCCATGCAGTCTTCCCAACGCCGCGGAGGCTTAAGTGCTCTCCCCGTATGGTGCAAAAACTAAAACGTCACGCTGCGGCTCGAAAGTAAAACTTTATCTCACCACCCAGTCGTTCCTAGCAGCCTCATCAACTGGAGGGGGGGTGCGATCTTGTATTCCAGATTGGTACGGCCAAGTATGGTGTGCGGACCGTCAACGGCAAGCTCGATGATGATAAGTTACGTAAGGTGGCCGCGCAATCTTTTCGACCACGGCCGGGTTATATACCCGTGGCGTTTGAGATTTTGGTGTCAATAGCACGCCCTCTTCATTCCATGGCTGCGTTGAAACTCCTCACAATAGTCCGGCTATTACTCGTCATTTCGCCTTGCCACCAAATGAATATGACGCACTCTTAACACCTAAATCTCCGACGCCACGGGTATATCATCAGCTCTTTACATTATAGGAGGCAAGGGTAAGCCAACATACCTAATATTTCTCCACTTTGCGACAGGGGAGAACGATTGGATATGGCGCAAAGCCCCCCCAGACCGTAACCACCACACGCCGATTTGATGACGCCGACGTACCGGGATCACTTACTGATTTTATTACTGAAGGAAACACAAACCTTTTTCCGGCCCTCCTCCTTAAAGAAAGCGCACGAGGCGACCGCTATCTTTGGTAGAAATCCCAATTAATTATTCTCTAGATTCAATGGATGTAGACGTTATGCCATACCTCGTATTTGAACTCGCGCTTCTGCTCGGCTCAATTTCCGCCCAAGCCCAACAGCAACTGGTTATTGGCGGTACTGGGGACAGTCAATCGCTGTTGCGCGCGCTCGCTCCACTGTTCGAAAAATCACACCCAGGCACGACCGTCTCAATACCGGACAGTA
>CALZJI010000025.1 GCA_945787615.1 uncultured Chromatiaceae bacterium
ACCGATAGAATTGGCTGTATCAAAAATCGGAAGAGATAGTTCTACCGCTTTATTGCGAGGACCATCCGAGCCAACGAATGACGCGACGTTATGCCAGCGAGGCCTATTTACGATGAGCGGGTGTGTAATACGACGTGGGGGCGAGCATATGGATTGCCGCCCTGGTGCGGGAGGGATTGCGAGCCCTGATCGTGCGCTATTCCATCTAATCCTCCGGTTTAAG
>CALZJI010000026.1 GCA_945787615.1 uncultured Chromatiaceae bacterium
AACAAATAATCATCCAATTTTGCTTGTCTTTTGGCCCAGCTTCTGTGTTGCGGCAAGGGTTACATAAAGCGATTATGCGCCCCTTACCGCGCCTTGAATCTGAGCCAAAATCCGCCGCAATCTTTGGACAATTATTTATTTCCGCGGCCCTTACCCCTGTGAAACTACTCGTTTTGCTGGCGTCACTTATCCCAACCATGAGTAACGCTGACGACCACCGCATCTATATATTAAGAGAGGGCAACCTATCCCAGTGGGAGCAAAAAAGCTTTGTTGGTAACACGTTTTACACAACCGTCACCCAGTTCGATCGACAAGTCGTCATGGCCGTTAGCGATACCACCGCCTCGGGCTTGTTTTACGAACACGAAATTGATCTGGAGAAGACGCCTAACCTAAACTGGTCATGGCGAATAGACAACCTTATCGTAGGCAATAACGAACGCGACAAGAATGGCGACGACTACCCCGCCCGCATCTACGCCCTCGTATCCGGCGGTGTGTTGTTCTGGAAAACTCGCGCTATCAACTATGTATGGTCCAACAACCAAGCTGTAGAAACACATTGGCCTAACGCTTACACCGGCAAAGCGCGGATGCTAGCGGTCCGCTCGGGAAGTCGCCATGTTGGCGATTGGTTGAGCGAAAAACGCAACGTACGTGAAGACTTCAGACGCCTTTTCGGCCAAGACGTCACCAAAATCCACGCTATAGCGCTCATGACCGACACCGACAATACGCGACAACGCGCCACCGCGTATTACGGTGACATCTATTTTACGGCTGAGTAGGCTCGCAAATAATCAGCTCTACAGGTCAGTTTAACTTCCAGCTTCAAACCATCTATCGCCGGTAACTTTGGTACAAAGAGCGGTCGCCTAGCCCGCATTCTCACCAGGGTTCGCGGCGAATAGATACAACGCAACGGTTGTCCTAGGTCTTGCCGGCTCGCAAAGGAAGTAGAGCGCGCGTAGCCACGCCACGTGGCCGAGACGAATACTATAAGGTCCCAATAGACGTGATTACCCCCTTTGTCTGAAGGGTTTTAAAAAGAAAGGGCGCACACGGAGGGAAGAGATTAAACGAGGGAGGGAGGTGTGCGTGCCCTTTTAAACGGATGGGTACTTGTGTTAACACGTTGATTCGACCGATGTGTGTATCCGTGGATACCCGCCTGTAATTCGGACCGTCTCAACGTGTTGGAGATATAATGCAGCAACCCAATCATAAATAAAAATTGATTTTTTATATCAGATTGATAGATTATTCTCTATAGTCTTACGACCAGCGATTAGTGCTTAGGGGTCAGCTTAAACAAATCAACGGATTGGAAGAGTCGCGCCGAATTCCCTAGCCCGCATTTCTCACAAGCTCCACCTGACTCACCTATTATTTCGATACAACGTACTCACGGAACGCCCCATCCTTCGCAATTCGAAACGCGAAGATCGCGTTTCGAATTGCGAAGGATGGGCTTAAAGCGTAAACCGCTCACTGGTAACAGTTAACAATCTGCGGCAGGATCAGCTCACTCATAAGTAAAAGTAGACTTTACAACCAACTTTGATAGATAATAGCCTATGCTTACAGACGCCCGTCGAGCCGCCTAAGTTCGAACCGGCTCCAGAAGAGTAACCCATAAAAAAATATTATATATTGCCCAAATACTCCCCTTGAGCTAACACATAACCCCTAGCCAAACAATGAACCTCATACGCCACGTTACATTTCGCCAACTCCAAGTCTTTGAGGCCATAGCGCGAACAAATAGTTTTACCGCCGCGGCTGAGGAATTGTGCCTGACCCAACCCACTGTATCGATGCAAATCAAAAAGTTAACTGATGCTGCGACGATATCACTCTTCGATTACGTAGGTAAACGCCTGTACTTAACCGACGCAGGCAAGGAATTACTTACGGCGAGCAGGGAGATTTTCGAAAGCATGTCTCGGTTTGAAATGACCGTTGCCGATATGAAGGGCGTCAAACAAGGGAAACTCAGCCTAACCGCCGTCACCACAGCGGAATATTTCGCCCCACGTATCCTGGGCGCATTCTCGCAGCGCTATCCCGGAATAAAAGTCGTGCTGAACGTCACCAACCGCGAATCAATTTTGCGTCGGCTCGTAAACAACGAAGACGATCTGTATATTGTCGGTTTACCCCCTGACAGGGACCTCCACATTACCCCTTTCTTAGATAATCCCTTAGTTGTTCTTGCGCCCCCCAACCACACCCTGGTGGGAAAACGGCGCGTTTCTCTTAAGCGGCTATCGAACGAACCCTTTGTTGTGCGGGAACCGGGCACGGGAACTAGTATGTCTTTCAACCGCTTGTTGGAAGAACGAGGCTTAACGATAACAGTGCGTATGGAGCTCGGCAGTAACGAGGCGGTAAAACAAGCCGTTATTGGCGGCCTTGGACTCACAGTGCTGTCGCGTCATGCCGCGGTGCACGAGCTGCAGAGCAGAGAGCTCGCCGTACTGGATGTTGAGGGATTTCCGATTGATCATCAATGGCATATCGTCTACCCCACTGGGAAACAGCTCTCCGTTGTCGCCCAAACATTCTTTAATTATCTCCTTAAAGAAGGAAAAGACATCGCAGAAGAACATTTAAACAATAGTATTTCCCAGGACGAATGACGATCGGGGCTAGGCTCACTGTCAAAAGCCGGTGCCGGCCCGCCTCTTTACATTGTTTTACAATAGCCCCCTTGCGCCCCTTATTACGATGCCGTTAAATACCAAAACGACGAATTTTTTGGCCAGCCCGAGCCGGCTGCTTAACTCTCCCAGATATAAAAGTATGCACTCTATGAATACCGTTAAACAAAGCGCGAAAAACTTCACCATGTTGGCGTTAACCCTTAGTGGACTAAGCATGACTGTAGTCACGGGCTTAGTGCTCAGCGGTTGGCTAGCGTTGTATACGTTGGTTTTTTTAACGAACATCTCTTAAGCCGCGTTTCCGCTATGCCAGTGAGCGCAGAAATAAAAACCGCTCAAACGTGCTCATGGTTTACGTTTTAAACGTTCCTCAATCAATGCCCGCAAGCTGCAAATTTCCTCGTGAAGCGACTGAATATCGTTATGTAAATTACCGTCAATACGCCGGCTTTCTTGCTCGACCACGGCCGTCGTTTTTTGATGTTCACTCTCAGTCTGTGACTGCATGGCGTTAACGATTAATGCAACGAACAAATTAAGCATCGTGAACGTCGCAACGAGTATAAACGGAACAAAGAATAACCACGCATAGGGGTGTGTCTCCATCACGGGACGCACAATGCCCATGGACCAACTTTCCAGCGTCATAATCTGAAACAGGGTATACATCGAGCGACCAACGTTTCCAAACCATTGTGGATAGTCGGCCGCGAAAATGTTTGTTGCCATAACAGCAAACACATAGAAAATTAGCACTAAGACGAGCACAATTGACGTCAGGCCGGGAACAGCTGCAAGCAACGCAGCAACCACGCGACGCATTTGTGGAACCATTGATAAAAGCCGTAAGACGCGCAGCACCCGCAGAGCGCGTAACACCGAATACTCTGAACCCGCTGGTACTAGTGCAACAGCAACAACGGAAAAATCGAATACACTCCAAGGGTTTCGAAAGAAACTTAGGCCACGACCGACAATACGTAATGCAATCTCGAAAACAAATACCGATAAGATCAAACTGTCTAACATAGTAATTAACGGGCCATACTGGCGCATTATCGAGGGCGACGTCTCCAGGCCTAATGTAACTGCATTAATTAATATCAGCACGATTATAAAACGTTCGACCAAGGTCCCTTCTACGACATTAGTAACGCGTCGGCGCCAACTCGCGAATTGTTGTGCCATTATTTTCCCTCCCAATCTCAACGAAGAAAAGTGGCGTCACCAGTGTCGGGCTACGGCTTATAGACCCTTCCTGTATGGCCAAAGTGAACGGGTTTATCCGGAATTGCGCCCCACGCAAGTGCCCGTGGTACAGGCCCTGCTCATCCCAAATCGGTGTTTTGACGAAAACAGCGCGTAGAAGGAAAGATGCGGTGAGGGTACCCCGGTTTGGAATGAAATGCGGGCTAGCTGGCTAGCTAAATCGGACATTCCAAGCCGACCCTGCCGGCAAACTCAGCAGTTGACGCACACGAGTCGAATTTGACGCCGCGCAAACATCCGAAGCGAGCGCCTGCGAATCGTGGATGTTCGTTTCAGAAACGATACGTGCAAGCTCTGGAATTTGCATGGGCTCAACGGAAAAGACACGGTAGCCTAATCCCATCAGTACCGGCAACGTTCGCGGTAATTGAGGTAGAAGCCCACACAGTTGAACTCGAGCGACTTGCCCTGCGGCCAGTTGCGCCACATAGCGAAGAAAACGATAAAGGGTGGGCGCATAAGGATCAAGAAGATGCCCGACCTCAATGAGATCGCGATCGGCCGCGAATAGGCATTGCATGAGATCGTTACAGCCAATCGCAATGACGTCAGCCATCTCTAGCCATTCGGCCATTGCGAGTGCCGCTGCGGGTGTTTCGAGAATGCAGCCGATGTTGACCGGCGTATCGAGTCGCTCCATTATCTCGCCGCGCCATCGAATGAACTCCTCGGGATGGGTCACGTAAGGCAAGATAAGTGAGACATCAGATAGGCTCGCAATTTCACCGACCGCGTCGATCTCGGCCCTGACCACGCTACGTACCGGCTCGACACCGTAGAGTCGCACACCTTGCAAACCCAGGGGCCCTGCCATGCCAGGTAACGCCCCCATCCATGGCGGGCGTTTATCCTCCGCCAAATCGATCAACCGTATATTTACCGGCAATTTTTGCGCCGCCTCGCAAATCGCCGCTAAAGTTTGGCAAAAGAAATCTTTGGTGGGCCGCCTGCCACCTTCCGGAATTAGGTATTCAGAGCGCACTAAGCCCAACGATGTTGCGCCGCATGTTACCGCGCTGGCAGCAGCGACAGCGTCGCCAACACTCGCCCGCAGCTCGACCGCCTGACCATCCGCTGTAAAATACGGCCGACCGCATTGAGAAGCTTGTGGTTCACTCCATGACGCTACAGCGTCCACGCTCTCCGAGGTCGACACGACGCCGTTAGTCCCGTCTATCGTCAATAAGCTCCCCTCGGCGAATATCTCGGCTTGCTCCGGTGTCACTACCACGGTCGGAATACGCTGCGAGAGCAGGCGAATCATAGGGTGCGACAGCGGCGCGCCGCCAACCAAGACGACGCCGGCTGGTCGTACACCAAACGCCCTAAGCTCGTTGAACGGAACAACGACTACATCTTCAGACCCTGCTTTAGCGATGCCGTGTTTGACCCGCCCTCGGGCCCTACCCGGCACAAAAGGCATCACATCAGAACGCAACGCTCCCCCTCCAAAACGATTTATTATGGTACGCTAGCCTATCCGCGTTTGTTAACTTGATGCAAGGCCTAATTATGGGTGATTTAAATTTACTCATCACCAGCAAGGGCTTGGATTGAGAACGCCTATTTACAGCAAACCTATTGACAAGGAAATGTTAAATGGGCTAAATGTGTATTTTTTTATCTTGCATGAGCATAAAGCGCCACTACCCCGTTCAACCGGGCACGGAATATCCTCCAGGCACCAAGATCAGCTCTGGAGGAACCAATTTTTGCATTTTTAGCCGCCACGCAACCCGCGTGGAATTACTCCTCTACGAGCGAGCCGACAGTCAAGCACCGTTCCAAGCTATTCACCTGGACCCCGACATCAATCGAACATTTTTCTTCTGGCACGTCTTGGTCGAAGGCCTCGTGGAAAGCGTTCACTACACGTGGCGCGTTAGCGGCCCGGATGACACTAAGTTCACCGGTCATCTCTTTAATAACAAAAAAGAGTTGCTCGACCCCTGGGCTTACGGCGTAACAACCTCCCAGTGGGATCGTAAACGAGCGTCCGACCCAGACGATACGACGCGCTGTTCTATGCGCGCGGTCACCGTAGAAAGCAACTACGACTGGGGGGACGATATGCAACTTAATCGTCCCTTGGAAAACGCTGTTATTTACGAATTACACGTCGGCGGTTTTACACGCCATCCGTCAGCGAATGTTCTTTACCCAGGCACTTTTTCTGGCGTCGTTGAGAAAATACCCTATCTTAAAGAACTCGGCATTACCGATGTCGAATTGATGCCTATCATGGCCTTCGACGAACAAGATGTACCGGAAGGTGTTGCCAAACGCGGTTTAAAGAACTTTTGGGGCTATAGTACGCACAGTTTTTTTAGCCCCCATCCCGGCTATTGTGTTTCACCCAATACCGGTTCGCATCAACGCGAGTTCCAAGATATGGTCAAGGCGTTCCATAACGAAGACATTGGGGTGATTCTTGATGTTGTCTTCAACCATACGGCGGAAGGCGGCACTGACGGACCTACGATCAATTTCAAGGGCCTCGCCAATGAGATGTTCTATCACCAAGAACCCCTTGACCGTCGTTCGTATAGAGATTACAGCGGTTGCGGCAACACCATAAACTGTAATCATCCGCTTGTTACGCGGTTTATCGTCAACTGCCTCGCGTATTGGGTACGGCGTATGCGTGTAGACGGTTTTCGCTTTGACCTGGCAAGTATTTTCGCGCGGGGCGAAGACGGCCATCCGATGTACAACGCGCCACTACCATGGAACATCGAGTTTTCCAGAACACTGGCTCAGACGACACTGATTGCCGAAGCTTGGGACGCAGCAGGTCTGTATCAAGTTGGCGCGTTTCCCGGCTTCCGCTGGTCAGAATGGAATGGCCGTTATCGTGATGTGATCCGACGTTATGTCCGTGGCGAGAAAGGATTGGTTGGAGAGGTCGCAACCTGTATTACTGGCAGCAGTGATTTGTATCAAGCACAGGGCCGCTTACCGATCAACAGCATCAACTTCATTACCTGCCACGACGGCTTCACGCTCTATGATTTGGTTAGCTACAACCACAAACATAACGAAGCCAATGGCGAAGGTAACCGCGATGGCCACTCCGGCAACCATAGCTGGAACTGTGGCTTCGAAGGCCCGACAAACAATATGGAAATCGTCGCGCTTCGCAGGCGTCAGTCAAAAAATATCATGACGCTATTGTTCCTTAGTCAAGGCGTTCCCATGATTCTGGGCGGTGATGAAGTGCTACGAACTCAACATGGAAACAATAACGCCTATTGCCAGGACAACGAAATTGGCTGGTTTGACTGGCGCCTCCTCGATACAAACAGAGATATGTTTCGCTTTGTGAAAGAGCTCATCGCTTTCCGAAAACGTCACCCTAACCTTAGAAGGAAGCGGTTTCTTACGGGCAAAAAAATCCGTGACGCCTCGTTACCGGATATTACGTGGCATGGCCCTCGTCTCTACGAGCCGCTGTGGTCCGATCCGGACGCGCAGGTTCTCGCTTTTACGTTAGCGGCATCGTCAAACACCGAAGAACATATACATGCGGTCATCAATATGGCGGAAAGCCCACTGACGAGCACCTTGCCCCCTGTTGGCGAACGAATCTGGTACCGCGCCATCGACACGGCACAGCCCTCACCTTACGATATTTTTGAGAAATGGTCACAACCTCAGCTGAACAACGACTCCTACACGGTACGGCCACGCAGCATCGTCGTCTTTGAAAGCCGAGAGCACTAGCCCCCCACTGTTCCTCCGCCGCGACGTAGTTGTGTTGTTACGCTAACGGTAAGAAATTGGCCGATAGGACGAACTTACGGTAAACTGCGTTTACCGATATGCGTGGCAATTAAGTTCTTGCTATGGTTCGTCCTAACGCGTACAGCACTACCGGCATAGGCATAAACAATGGTCAGCGACCCACACCTGTCACCCGGTGCACGCTTTCTCTTTACTACAGCGGCATTTGTTATTGTCGTTGCAGGAATGCGAGCTGCGGAAGCGATCTTGGTACCTTTCCTGCTCTCGGTCTTCATAGCGGTGATCAGCGCACCGCTGCTTTTTTGGCTGCGAGATAGAGGCATTCCCGGCGGCCTGTCGCTACTACTAGTTCTACTTGGGGTTGTTGGATTCATTCTTATCATAGCCGTGCTGATCGGCACCTCTTTGAATGACTTTTCTAAGGCGCTGCCCAACTATCAAGCGCGGCTGCAAGATGATTTGTCATCCACCGTACAATGGCTTACCAAACTCGGCGTCCCGCTGCCGGACCAGCTTATCCGCGAGTCGTTCGACCCCGGCGTTATCATGCAATTAGCGGCGAAATTGTTCACGAGTCTAAGCGGTGTATTAACCAATGCGTTTTTTATTTTGCTTACATCGCTCTTCATCCTCCTCGAAGCATCGAGTTTTCCGGAAAAACTACGCAGTATCCTTTCACACCCCGATGTCTCGATGTCTCAATTTGACAAACTGACGGATAACGTCAAGCGCTACGTTGCAATGAAAACCTTAATCAGTTTGTTGACGGGTGTCGTCATCGCCATTTGGCTCACCATACTAGGCGTTGACTACCCCATGCTCTGGGGGCTATTAGCGTTTCTCTTTAACTATGTCCCCAATATTGGTTCAATCATCGCTGCAGTACCGGCAATTCTACTAGCGCTCGTTCAGTCAGGAATCGGGTTAGCCATCGGTACGACCATTGGTTACGTGGTTGTTAACGTCCTTGTAGGCAACGTCATAGAACCTCGCGCGATGGGCCGCGGCCTAGGATTATCGACGCTGGTCGTGTTTCTATCATTGGTTTTCTGGGGCTGGGTCCTTGGCCCGGTAGGCATGCTACTCTCCGTACCGCTTACCATGGTTGTTAAAATTGCCCTCGAAAGCAACGAGAAGACCCGCTGGGTCGGCGTTTTATTGGGACCGGAAGCCGCGCATGAAAGCCGACCCGAGCAAAAATCCGACGCAGTTTCTGAAAACGACAACCGCCCCGCGCGTGGCTAAACCTAGGGTATGAGGGAAAAACGCGGTTGTCGACGTCGTTTATCGTAATGCAATTAATTACACCGTTCTCGTGTCTTTTCCTTCTCGTGCTAGGAATACCGACCGCGTTTGGCCAATCCGATATTCGAACCACGCCCACGAGCGAAACCATGCCGGATAGCGACCCGCGAGTGGAACCTGAGCCGCGTATTGACGTACACGCCTTTACCCGACATACCATAGGGCTTTCTCTCCATAAAAAAAACTATATTTTGCCGCTGACGTGGAGTAGCGATTACAAAAGTGAAGAAACCGAGCTTATCTTTCAGCTAAGCGCCAAAGTACAAATTCGCAAGAGCCGTTTTTACTTTGGATTCACCCAGGTTTCGTTTTGGCAAGCCTATCATCACGACCTTTCCGTACCCTTCAGGGAGACCAATTACAATCCTGAGTTTTTTTACCGTTTTACCTCCGGTGATGACCCATTCGGTGTTGATCTCGGCGTTATGATTGCACAATGGCAGTAGTGAGGTGGGTTTCTAAACGATGGTGAGAAGTTCGGGCTAAAAGCGCCATAATCCGTATGCTTTATACGTGTCATACAGCAGATCGAAGTCTCCATTTGAATACCTGCTATCGACACTCAAGTCGAAATTTACAACATTATAATCGACACCGAATCCAAAATCCTCGCGCAACGAATATTCGAGCCTCAGGCGAACGTCATACATGGCGCCAGCGATGTCATTCCCACCAAAGGTTAAAACTTGCGCTTGCGAGGCGGCGTGGAGACTCGGCGTGAAGTGATACCTCACGTCAACACCAAGTAATGGAGCCGGCCCCACCGAAGCCACGCTGTCGATCAAGCTCACCCCAGCATTCGCGTCCGTTCTCGATATGTCGTTATCGATATAGTGGATACCCGCAATACCGGCAAACTCAAACGTTGGAGACTGAATAAAGGAATAGGAATAACCAACTTCCGTCACTGTCGCATCCAAACTCGTATAGGGTATTCCTAACGCACTGGGGCCTGCACCAATGCGTGGCACGTCATCGCCTCGTTCAGCCAGACGTGTAACGTTGAATTGGCCAATCCGTATCCGGTGCCGCGCCGTCAAACGATATTCGGCGTCCAATTGCTGAAGGCTAAATTCGTTATCCTCCTCGTTACGATTGCTACTTCCTAACCACGCGAATCCCGGACTCAGTAAGCCATGCTGGCCAGCCGCGTTGAACGAAGAGGTACTCCTGGCAGTTAACGTCAAACGCTCTGTCCCTGATGCAAGCCTATCCGCAGCATTAATCCCAGAGGCATAAACCAGCAGTACACATAAAAGTGCTCGTCGGCTGTTCATTTGGGCCAGGCTCCTCTCATATGTTTAAAGTCCGACATATAAAAATGATTATAGACGAATCATGCAGCAACACACGCACAATGGTGCGGCCCTATTCAGTCGGCTGGGGTATCGGCTTACACCTGTTACCTATAGACGACACGTAATGCGGCTTACCGCACCCGCGGCGAAAGCTGTTAGAATGACGCGAGCAAGAACGGCGAACTTTCGAGAGACGGGCGGTTAGAACGAAACAGAGATATACACCCACCGCGAACAGGTTTCCCCGGAAATTGCACGCCCTCCTCATCCCGTGGTGGCGTTGTGAAAACTTGAAAGATACCTAAGGGCCACGGAAAAAAATAATTATCCAACCTTGCTTGTCTTTTTGCTCAGCTTCTGCGTTACGGCAACTGTTGCACATTTCAATATGCGCCACTTGCCGCGCCTTGAATCTGAGCAAAAATCCGGCGCAATTTTTGGATAATTATTATTTTCCGCGGCCATAATATTCCTGCGATTTCACGCCTTACCATGGAACGCATACTTTCTCGGTAAAACCTATCCGGGATGGGAATATTTAGCTTTGACTGTCCCTGCCTCGCATTCGCCGCAAGATAATCCATAGCTAATGGACGGAAATACGTTGGCTGAACACCCCTGGGGCGGCGTAATGGAACGCCAGTGTTATCTTTTTCGTAACAAACTTATCGGTTTTCTTTTACTCCCGCCGCAAATAGATCGCCAAAACAAATTGCAAGGGATACTAGAGGCTCCCCGTTTCTCGTTAAATATGTAAAATAGCTCACAGATTACGAATCGTATTCACTTCTTGAATACAGGAGGCGTAGCAACCGCCGATAAACGCGTAACCGGTAGGCGATCATCTATCGCAATTAACGTGTTGATGGAAGTCACCCCATACCGGTGGGGAAAAATCGGCCGCCTGTTCACGTTCGCCTCGCCGGCGAATACCGTTCAGCGGCTATTCAGTTCCCACGCTGTAAGATAACAACAACATCGTAATTTATCGTTTCTTTTTCAGTAAAAACCATAACACTGCTCTTCACGGACAAACTGCAGAGTTATTATCTATAAATTACAGAGTACTCGCGTTTATGATCGACGAATTCATGCTGAACCGCTTACGCCATTATCTTTGCCGAACTGGCTTACGGATAGCGAATGTCCCACCCAGGATGTCGTTTCGTCTCCTGGTTTTGGGCTGCCTGTTATTTCTTTTTACAGGGCAAGCGATGACCGCATCGGCGAAGGCGCCGTCGGTGTTCGACGCGAATCGTCTAAATTGGTCGCAATTGAAATATAAGGCTTCAAAATTGGGGGTGTCTGTTTTTTCTGATATTGAACTTACGCCCGTGCCCGCCTCGGAAGTCACACACAAATTAATACAACCGGACGGTGGAACCGGCTTCCCGCCGGAAGGCAGCGCGAGTTTCTACTTAACACTTCGCACCAAAGCGTTTGGCCGAGATATGCGAACCATGCTCTGGTTCAATCCGGAAAATGCCCGCGCACTACAACGCGCCCGCCATGAAGTCGGATCAAAACGTAACGAGTATAAAGCATATCGCTTCACGAAAGAGGGAACCATGACAGTCCGAAAAAAACCACTAAACGAGGAAAAAACGCTTCCTCACGAAGAGTGGTCGAATGTCTTTCGCGAATTTACCCCCTCAATACCCGAGAACGAAACAGGCCTCGTTGTCACCGACCCAAGCGCGCTATTTTACATCGTATCGGTTGCGCAGCTCTCAGAACCAGGCGAGCAAGTCAGTATCCCGGTGTTTATTCGCGGTCGGCTTGCCCTCGTTGAATTAACCGTGGAGAAAAGCGATAAACGAAAGGTTAATTTTGTGGTCGAATCCCCGGATAAACGCAACAAGGTAAATGGCCCTGTTGACGTGCTGGAAATTTCTGTCCGTTCCTATCCCTTGGCCGGAAATTATGATGATGGAAAAATACAACTCGCCGGTTTGGAGGAAGACATAACGTTTCTTGTCGACAAGAAAACGCGTCTACCCTTGGAGCTGAGTGGAAAGACGAAATTCCTAGGCACAGTTCGCTTTGAACTCCAGCGAGCATCACTCAAAGAAGCCGTAGCCGCCCTCTCCCTGGCGAATTAACATTCATGCGGCCATCGTATTTTTTACGGGCTGCACAATATATCGACGGATGGCTTCTTCTTGTTGTTTCAATAATATCGACCGGTTTTAGGGCCGCGGAAATAAATAATTGTCCAAAGATTGCGCCGGATTTTGGCTCAGATTCAAGGCGCGGCAAGGGGGACGAACCCGCACAGGTACGATTTGATTTTATTTATTCCAAATAAAACCTCACGGTTAATGACTAAGCACGGAAAACCCGCGGCCCCAAGCCTCACCATATACTTTAAAAGAAGCAAAAGTCCCCGCGTCAACTCTAGCCAGTTGCTATGCGGCATCTACATCTACGAACTCACTTTCGGAAGATGGTGGCGGAATTTCTTCGCCGGCCTCTCTTAAACTCTCGATGTGAAACTCAACAGCCTCCTTAGCTAGCTGTAGAACTTCTTCTTTCGATTCACCTACAACTATACATCCCGGAAGGTCCGGTACGTGAGCACCATATCCTGACTCACTCTTTTCTATCACTATCATATATCTCATTTTCGTTACTCCGGCTTCTTAAGGCCTGCCTGTTTCAACGCGCTCCTTAATGTCCCAGGCGGTATATCCGAACTGGATTTACCAGACACAGCAACGAGGCCCTGCCTTGTCGAATGACGGAATTGGCGATGACTTCCGCGCATTCGTACTTGTTTCCACCCATCCGCTTCGAGCATTTTGTCGGCAGAGATGTATTCGATGTGATCCGCTAAATCGTCTTTGGCGTGTTGTTCGAGAAAAACGCGCCGTGTCACGCGCCACCCTGCTTCGCGCGCCGCTTGCCCTTTTGAGCTCGGGCGCGAAGCCGCTCAAAGAACTCCGGAGAAGCTTCCTCGTAATTACCGCTTTCCACGGCCTCTAGAAGCCGTATCTCTAGCGCTTTTTCAGCCACATGATCTTGGTCGGCGCGAATCAGCGCCCGTATGTATTCGCTCACGGTCTGGAACCCACCGTCCGCGACACGTTTTTTAATAAAATCTTCGACCCCAGGGGATACAGGGACGCTTAGAATTTTGGTTTCAGGTTTCCCCGCGCTCATTGTCGGACACCTCCGTTTTATGAATATTTCATAATATATCCTATTTATCGGGCCATTTTATCTTGAATTAACCCACTAAAGGTACCTAAACGCTCATAGGGTTTTTCGTAACGCTTTTTCGCGGCTTGTTTCCGCACATTTATATATGGGGGCGCTGCCCCCAACCCCACGAGGTATTCCAACACCGGCGATAATGGGTGGGGAAGGGGAGGGTTATCCGTCGTGAAACGTCATGATTGAATCACGCCATCACAGCGGCGCCCATAGCGCGGCCTTAACCCGCCGAAAACCGCCAGTTACTTTGACTAACTAACGCCACCCTTGCGAATCAGGGTTTTGCCGTGAGGCATAAGTCGCAATACACTCGATTTCGGGGTGTTGCATCAGACGCCTGGGCTTGCGCCCATTTCCTTGCACGTTCACTCTATAGAGCCTACGCATGAATTAAAAAATATATGTCGAACCAAGCTATTAGCGAGTGTATAGGCAAATATAAATTGTAATAATGGTCAGTGGCTAAGCGCCTCTAAGATATAAAAACGCTGTA
>CALZJI010000027.1 GCA_945787615.1 uncultured Chromatiaceae bacterium
CATTTCGTGGCAAGGCGAAATGACGAGTAATAGCCGGACTATTGCGAGGAGTTTCAACGCAGACATGGAATGAAGAGGGCGTGCTATTGACACCTAAATCTCAAACGCCACGGGTATATAGCACGAATGGCGAGTGAACGTAGATGGGCTAAAATAGTAGGGGAGATAAAGAGCGTATATGATACTTGCCGCGTTTTGCGCTTCAAACCTGAATGATACCGACAACGACTTTCGCGTTGAAGCGGTTCCGTTCCGTCGAGAGCGAAAGTTAAAGATGAAACCTCATCGTATATGGCTTATCCTCTTGTTGGCGTTATTCCTCCAATTATTTGCCAATTCGTTTATCTATGCGGCTGAAACCCAGCGCGACAAACTGGTCGCGGCCTATATCTTTCGGATCGCCGAGCACATACAGTGGGCTAACGAGGCGAAAATTGAGCGCTATCGAATTCACATTATCGACGATCGGCGGGACCTCGCCAACTACTTGAAAGATAACTTGAGAAGTAAACAACTACACGGCAAGCCCCTCGCTGTGACACGCTCGGGAATGTCCAAAGCGCCGGCTGACGCCCACCTGATTTTTATTTCCAACAATAAAGCAGATAGCTACCCTTCCGTTTTCCAACAAACAGAGGGCAGTAACGTGTTACTTATTTCAGAGGGCTTGGCGGACAAACGCCAGGTCATGATCAACTTAGCGAAAAGTAGCAGAGATCAAATTCGCTTCGAGTTAAACAAAGCGAATGTTCTTAATCAAAACCTTGGCATTAAGCCGGATATTATTCTTCTCGGTGGTACTGAAATCGATGTAGCGCAACTTTATCGCGAAGGTCAGCAAGCCCTGCAACAACAACAAAAACAATTAGCGGAATTGCAGCACGACATTGAAATAATTGGCGCCGATAAACGCGCACTGGCACAAACTCTCGCCGCGCAAAGAAAGGAAGTGCAGCAGCTACAGCGAATGACCGGTGAGCAGGAGAAAGAGTTAACTATTCAGGCTCGGCAGTTGAGAACCTCAAGCGACGAATTGCGAATTCAAAAGACTCGCTTGAAGACGCAAGAGAAGATCATCAATAAGCAGGAAAATCTAATACGTGAACAAACGGAGAGATTTGATGATTTGCAGCGACAAATCCAGGTTCAGGAAAAAAATATCAAACGGCAAGCGGAATCGTTAAAGGAGCGCGAAGCGCAACTGACGAAACAAAATCAAGAAATCGAAAAGCGTACCGCCATTCTAGATGGACAACAGCAACGCATTGCGCAACAGGACGCGCTTATCGAAACACAGCAGGCGACTATTGGACGACAAAGCGTCGCGGTCAGTGAGTTAGGCGATGTCGTGAGTAGTCAAAAGCAAACGCTTTATTTATTGGCGGCGACGGTGGCGATGGCGCTGATGTTGGTCATATTGACGTTACAGGGCTATCGTTCCAAGAAAAAATCCAATATCCGATTGGCTCAGGCCCAGAAAGAGGCAGAGGCGGCTAATGAGGCCAAGAGCAATTTCCTGGCTAACATGTCCCACGAGCTAAGAACGCCGTTGAACGCCATCCTCGGCTATTCACAAATACTTGCGGCGAACGATGAACTGCCGGAAACATCGGCGAAACAATTGGCGATCGTCAACCGTAGCGGCGAGCACCTGCTGGCCATGATCAACGACGTATTGGACATTTCCAAGATCGAGGCTGGCCGGATCGAATTGGAGGCCGTCTCCTTTGATCTGCCTCAGGTCCTTGCCGAGGTCAGCGAAATGTTACGCGTTCGCGCCCAGGCAGCCAACCTAAGCTTTATCGTGGATACGGAGCCCGACATGGTTCGATTCGTCCACGGCGACATGCGCAAGCTGCGCCAGATCCTCATTAATTTGCTGGGAAACGCGGTGAAATTCACCTCGGCGGGCGGGGTCTCATTGCGCGCAAAAACGCAGCCTATGGCGGGCGATCCCGCTAGACTCACGCTACGACTGAACATAGAGGATAGTGGCCCGGGAATTGCTGAGGCTCAGCTGGCGTCGATTTTTGAACCCTTCGTTCAGGTGGCGCAGAACTATGGCGACGCAAAAGGCACTGGGCTTGGGCTCTCCATCACCAAATCCTTTGTCGAGCAGATGGGAGGCGAGATTAACGTCGAGAGTACGTTAGGAAAAGGGACGCGATTTCGGATCAAGCTACCGCTGGAGAGAGTCTCATCGGCCGCCGGTGTACCCAAAATCGAGCGGTCGAGGCATGTACGTAGATTAGCGCCGGAACAGCCTGTCCAACGGATCCTAGTGGTTGACGACGATCGGGAAAATCTCCTCCTACTTAAGGGTTTACTGCATGACGTCGGCTTCGAGGTGGGCGTAGCCCGCAACGGGGAGGAAGCGGTTGCCCGCTTTCGGGAGTGGACGCCGCACCTGATATGGATGGATATACGAATGCCCGTCATGGATGGCTTTGAGGCGACGCGCCAGATACGCCAGTCGCCCGGCGGTGAGGCAGTAAAAATTCTGGCGCTAACCGCCAGTGTTTTCAAGGAGCATCGCAAAGACATTCTAGACGCCGGCTGCGACGAGGTGATGTATAAACCTTTCGTAATACAAGAAATATTCGCGGCCATGTCGCAGCAGTTGGGCGTAAACTATATTTATGGGAATGAACAAATACACCCTGTAGCATTGCCAACCGAACTTACTCAAGAACAGTTGGCGACGCTGACGCCGGATTTGCAGGACAGACTCGGCGAGGCGGCGCGCAGGCTCGACATCGATGGGACTGCAACGGTGATTGAACAGGTCCGCAGTATCGATGAAGGGGCCGCTGATGGCTTGCAGGCCTTGGTAGAGGGCTATCGATTTGGTCGGATTGTTTCGCTACTGGATAAGGAAACGTGAACGGCAGGCGCCTAACGCTCTGTTTTTTCGATTGAGCATTACCTTGATAATTTTTAGTCGCTCCAGAAAGAATTCATGACGCCAGGCATTGACAAAACGCTCGCCTACAGTGAGATCTTGGTGGTCGACGACACGCCCGAGAGCCTGAAGCTGTTGGTCGATCTGCTGCTATCTAACGGCTTCCGAGTACGTCCAACTGATGATCCCAGACTGGCCCTGGAGTCGGCGTTCACGGAGCCACCGGACCTGATCCTTCTCGATATAAGAATGCCCGATATGGACGGTTTCGAAGTGTGTCGGCGGTTGAAGCGAGATTCACGCACGGAAGATATACCCGTCTTGTTTGTTAGCGCCTCCGTGGATATTGCCGACCAATTGCAGGGCTTCCACGTGGGCGGAGTGGATTACATCAGTAAACCCATCCGCAGCGAGGAAGTACTGGCGCGGGTCGGCACCCACCTCGAGTTGAGCTATAAGGCGCGCCAACTAACGGAAGCGCGTGCGTCATTGGAACAAAGGGTGCGAGAACGCACAACCGAACTGGCCAGAAGCGAGGCCCGATACCGGACGTTATTTGAAAGCTCCCAGGACGCTGTCATGACGCTGGCGCCGCCCACATGGCGTTTCACATCCGGAAACCCTGCAACTTTGAGAATGTTCGGTGTGAGCGATGAGGCGCACTTCACCTCAATGACTCCGGCGTATCTCTCCCCGGAGCGGCAGCCCGACGGCGAACCATCCCGAGAAAAGGCGATGGATATGATCGGAACAGCCATGAGCGAGGGAAGCTGTTTCTTTGAGTGGACGCATAAACGACTCGACGACACGTCTTTCCCCGCCAGCGTATTGCTCACCCGCATGGAACTGGATGGCGAGCCCCTGTTGCAAGCGACCGTTCGAGATCTGACCATGAAGAAGCAGGCGGAGCTGCAGTATAAGCGCATTATCCAGACCGCGCTCGATGGCTTCCTCAGCGTTACGCAGGATGGCAGGTTTCGTGATGTCAACGATACCTATTGTCAAATGATTGGTTATACACGCAACGAGTTGCACAGCATGCGCATCACCGATATCGAGGTCAAAGAGCGCCCCGAGGCGGCCTCAATGTTACGGAAGGGAGCTGGGCGTATTGAAACACGACACCGGCGCAAGGACGGCGGCATCATTGACGTCCAGATTAGCGCCCAATACTTTGATGGCCAACCCGGTTTTTTTGTCGTATTCGTGCAAAACATCACCGACCGGAAAAAGGCGGAACGGGATTTACGTCAGGCAGCGGCCGTTTTCGAAAACACCACAGAAGGCTTGGTGATCACGGATGCCAACAAGAACATCATCGGTGTGAACCAGGCGTTTTTGCACATGAGCGGCTACTCTGAACAGGAACTCATTGGCGATACGCCCCGACAATGGCGATCGGAACATCACGATAATCTGTTTTATGACAGCCTGTCCGCCTCCCTGGGACAGACCGGTAGTTGGCGAGGCGAGATATGGAACCGGCGCAAGAACGGCGAGCTTTTTCCCACCTGGGAAAGTATCAACGCCGTGCGGGATGATAAGGGGGAGGTCAGCAACTATATCGCGCTGATCTCCGATGTAAGCGCCATTAAAGAGTTTCAGGAACAAGTGAGCTTCCTGACGCATCATGATCCGTTGACCGGATTACCCAACCGCCTGCTATTCGAGGCAAGGTTGGAGCACTCCCTTCAGCGCGCTCATCGGGAGCAAGACCTGATTGCCGTGCTATATGTAGACCTGGATAATTTCAAGGCCGTCAACGACGCGTTGTCCCATCCTGTTGGCGATACGGTGTTGCAGGAAATAGGACGACGTCTGGCATCGTTGATCCGTCGTGGCGACACCATCGCCAGGATCGGGGGGGACGAGTTTTTGATCTTCCTGGAAGGCGTTAGGGATACAAAAAGCGTGACGATGTTTGCGGAAAAGCTGTTAGCTGCGGTTGCAGAACCGCTCCAGATACAGGGGCACCCGCTTCATATCCAAACTAGCGTTGGGGTCAGTGTATATCCGAACGACAGCAACGACGTGACGACCTTACTCAAACAAGCCGATACTGCGCTGAATTCGGCTAAATCCAACGGAAACAATCAATACGCGTTCTACAGCGCGGGACTCACCAAGGCCGCCGAGGAAAACCTCCATTTGGAAAACAGTCTGCGAGAAGCAGTGCATCGAAGAGAATTCGTCATATACTACCAACCGCAATACGCGTTAAACACAGGCCGCCTGATCGGCGCCGAAGCATTGATCCGATGGCGGCGCCCTGGTGTGGGTCTTGTTTCACCCGATAGTTTTATCCCCATCGCGGAACGCACAGGACTCATTGTTCCTATTGGCGAGTGGGTGCTGCGATCCGCCTGTGAACAAGTAAAAACCTGGCGGGAGTCCGGTCGCCCCATCGGCCGTATCAGCGTCAACCTGTCAGTTAAACAGATCCGCAATTCTGACATCGTCAAAACCGTTTCCGACGTGCTGGCGCAGACAGGATTAGACGCGCAAGAGTTGGAACTGGAGATTACCGAGAGTTCCATCATGTCACAGCAAGAGCAAACCATCGATATTCTGGAGCGGCTTCGGGCGTTGGGAATAACCCTCGCAATCGACGACTTCGGCACAGGTTATTCCTCGTTAAGCCACCTCAAACAGCTACCGGTCGACCGTCTAAAGATCGACAAATCCTTTATTCGCGATATACCTGACGACGCCGACGATCGAGCCATCGCCAAGGCGGTGATCGCGTTAGGCAAAAGCCTGGAATTGATCATCATTGCAGAAGGGGTGGAAACCTCAGCGCAGGAACGATTCCTTCTGATAGAAGGATGTGATGAATCGCAGGGATATCTATTTTCCAGGCCGCTGCCAGCGGAGCAATTCATTCATTTTGTAGAGGAAAAAGTGGGTATTGATTCGCGTATCTAGAACGCCGGCGCTTGCCGCCATCGTGGGTTCCCGGATATACCGGCTTGATCGATGCTCGGAGCAAATGCCTTTCGATACGTATTGAAACTTACGTAGTTACCGCTAAACTTTACCGTTGGAATACGGGCTGGCGAGGATTAAAAGGCCAGGAGTTGGTCTTCAGCAAAAAGCGAACGCTCAATGTATGGGTAGACCGCCGTATGCATTACCACGCGGGAGCGTGGGAACGAGGCGCGCGCGGCGCATGGGGTGGAGCGCGGTTTGGGCTGTTCTGCTGGCTTCCCTCGTCGCCGCTAGCCACGCCGACGAGCTGCCCGAGCATTATTTCGATTTAAGTTTGGAAGAGTTGGGGCAGGTGGTGATAACGGTGGCCACAGGGAGCCCGGTGGCGTTGTCGCGCGCGCCAGCGGTGGCTAGTGTGATTACCGCCAAAGATATAAAGGCCACGGGCGCGACAAATATCACTCAAGCCTTGGAAAGCGTGCCCGGTCTACACGTTTCAGCCAACTATCAGGGCGCGCAGCCTATCTTTACCTTTCGCGGTATGTATTCCGTTTTCAATCCTCAAGTTCTGATTATGGTGAATGGCGTGCCCATCAACACGTTGTTCGTTGGAAGTCCCGATACGCTATGGAAAGGATTGCCAGTGGAGGCGATTTCACGCATAGAGGTTATACGCGGTCCGGGTTCCGCCATTTATGGCGCGGACGCCTTCGCAGGCGTGATTAATATCATCACTAAAACGCCGGACGAAACCAATAATGAGGTCGGTTTGCGCGTAGGCAGTTTTGACACGGTAGATGCGTGGTTCTCTACGGCTGGTGGCGTTGCAGGTTTTGACATGGCGTTCTTCCTTGAGTACCACAAAACCGATGGTCATGAAGAAAAGTTGGACGCCGACGCCCAGGCCTTTTTTGATAACGTATTTGGAACCGCCGCGTCTCGAACGAGAGATTCTTCCGTAAGTTTGTCAGAGGACAATCTTGATCTGCGTTTTGAGGTCTCCAAGGAAAATTGGCGTTTGCGAATCGGTTTGACGCAAGGGCGTGATTTAGGCGTGTATACCGGCATCGCGCGGGCCCTGGACCCCGAAGCGCGCGTCGCTGTGACTCGCCGTAACGCCGACCTTACCTGGCATGATCCAACATTCACCGATGACTGGGATCTGAAAGCGCAATTCAGTTTTCTTGATAGTCGTCTGGTGTTAGATGATGGTACGGTTTTTCACGTCTACCCAGAGGGCACGGCAGTATTTGGCGATGTTACGGGCGACGGACTGCCGGATGTCTTACCCGATGGCATGATAGGAACCCCCGAGCATTTCGAACGCCATTATCGATTGGAATTCGCTTCCCTCTACAAGGGTTTCGCTCGGCATCAGCTCCTGCTAGGGGTAGGTTGGCATTTAGGCGATCTCTATAAAATTGAACAGAGTAAAAATTCCGGCTTAAATCCGGCCACGAATACGGTGGTTTTTCCAACTGTCGCCGGTACGCCGTTATTCTCGGTCAGTGATACGGATCAGAGTTTTATGACGGAGGGTGACAGGGAAAATTACCATGCTTTTCTTCAAGATATCTGGCGGCTTGCGGAGAATTGGGAACTCACGGCGGGCCTGCGCTACGATCACTTCTCGGATTTTGGCTCGACCACAAACCCGAGAGCGGCGCTGGTCTGGGTAGCGCGTGATGATCTAACGATGAAATTACTTTACGGCGAGGCTTTTCGCAGTCCGTCATTCGCCGAAATGCGCGCGAGAAATAATCCGGCGGCATGGGGTAACCTTGGCTTAAACCCCGAGACCATTAAGACAACCGAATTAGCTTTCGATTATCGTCCTACCAAAGCTCTACAATTCGATATGAATTTCTTTCGTTATCGTTGGGGCGACGTGATTCGATTTGTGCCGGATCCCAATGTCAACGCGCAGTTGACAGCGCAAAATGCGGGGCGCCAAACCGGTCACGGTATGGAGCTATCGGGAAATTGGCGCGCAAGCGACGCAGTGCAGTTAAGGGGCAATGTGGCTTGGCAACGATCCACCAATGAAGAGACGAACCAAGACGCCGGCAATGCGCCCGAATGGCAGGCTTATTTGCGAGCGGATTGGATATTTCTACCAAAATGGCATTTAAACGGTCAACTCAACTGGGTGGGCGAGCGCGAGAGGGAGCCGGGCGATACCCGAGACCCAGTTGATGAATTCAAAACGGTAGATTTAACATTGCGTCGTAGCGCGGTTAAACAACGTTGGGAGTTCGCTATTGCTGCGCGGAATGTTTTCGATGAAGAAATAAAAGAGCCCAGCCTTAACGTAGCGCTGCCTACTGGCGTGAGTATTCCGTTAATACCTAATGATTTACCCCAGGCGGGGCGCAGTCTGTTCGCCGAAACGCGCTATTTTTTCTAGGCGATACGCGGCCAGAGATAGAAGACGACACTTTGGTCAATCCCACGCTTCGCCGAAAAAACATTGGCAAGTGGTTCGACGCGGCGATATCTGTCCGCAACCTTTTCGATCGCTAAACACGACATCCGGTAGACGAGATTACGGAACTCTCGAATATTTCCTGGGTAGTCATATCCCATTAGAAAATCGGTCAGCGCCAGAGGAATACCTAGCGGAATATCGGCGAGACGAACCGGAGTACATACATAGGATGTAGACAAGATGCCATGTCTCTAAACCATTCCGCTAATAAACGTGGCGGCCGAGGTATGACTTCGTGGTCACAGGCGTTTGGGTAACGCAGGACAACCGCGTGACAGGAAGAGCAACGGAGGCTATGCAGGAACCGATCTAGAGAAACGCTTAAACGTACCAGACGAGGCCTGTAGATTGGCGTTGCCGAGTTGTAGGCCAGCGAACGGTCGAGTCCCGTTAATTTGCAGTATCGCTTTGCCCGTTTTTGGATTTTTACCCTCCCTGGCGGCAAGTCTCTTACTGATTTCCACGATAGTCTCTTTTTGAACTAAATGTTATGCGAATAAGGTATACTTTGGCTAGCGCAGTCACCCATGCGGGTTTGTGGCAGTGATCATGCCAATCCATTTACGGTATAGGCAGATTGGCGGATAACGTGTTGATGGCAATCTATTTTGCGTGCGTCTAGGAAGGCCGGGACGCTCAATATTCGCGCCGAAGAGGCCGCGATCTGTTGTCATTTTCCGAACAGTTCACAGATGACTGGTGGTGACACGCGTACAGGCGAGAGCACAGTGATGCTCGACCTAACGGCTTGTACGCATTCTGACTAGGTTGAGACGGGCGTGCGCCCGCGAGGGAACCAGGATGCCAAGCGAAGCGTTTTATGGAGGGTAAACGACAGTCTTTTGCGTCTGGCAGAAGATCTCCGCCTAAACCTAGAATCCTTTGACGCCAAGAGTCTTTACCGCCTTACGAAGACGTAAGACGGGCTTGTTGGGGGACTTCGGCCTTATTACGCAACTTTTTTGTTACATCTAACATTAGCGGGATTCTAACAACAAACCGCAGGGGCTGTTCCAATCGCTTCTATTTTTTTACAAAAAATCTGCGAGTTAAACATTGCCGTTGCCTAAGATAAAGCTAGCCAGTTGGGTCTGAAGTGAATTTCATTGCTCCCTATCAACCAACGATTACGCCACAACGCGTCGGACTGACATCGCCGTTAGCATTCTTTGGCGCATCGCTGCTTAGGGCTCGCGTGAAAATTAATTCACTCTTGACAGGAAAAATTTTTAGTCTGTGCGAGCCACGCTGAGATGATCAACGCCGCCCTCCTCGCTAAGACCCGTTAGAAACTATAAAAAAACATCGGACTGTTATGACTGCAAGAAAAACTACGAAAAATCGAAACACGACGAAACGGGCTACACCCGCTATGCAAGGCTGGCGTAGCAGCGACCAAGACGAAATCGAGCGCCGCCGTCAGCGCGGAGCCATCGAGCCCTTCCGCATCGCAACGGTGGCAACCGCACACGCCTTTTTCGGCGATTACCGCATACGCTCGGACACGGGTGGGACTTACGAGGTCGAGATCCGCTCCCTCAACGAAGCGCTCAACGCGTGCGGCTGCCCCGACCACGCTATCAATGGGCTGGGAACCTGCAAACACATCGAGGCAGTACTGCACTACCTGCAAAAGCGCGGTAAACGCCGATTTCAGGACGCCTTTAACAACGGCAGCCCGCTGGTAGAGGTTTTTCTAGACCGGCGCGATGAAACGGTGCGTATCCTCTGGCCGTTGCGCAGCCGCCCCGGCTCCCGGCTTCGCGACCTGCTAGCGCCTTTTTTCTCGGCAGACGGCTCATTGCTCAGCAATGCGGTGAGAGCCGTTCCGGCATTGCGTCGCACGATCGCCAACGCCCCCAAACCAGTGAGGGATAGAGTCCGTATCTCGCAGCATATCGAACCGTGGCTAGTACGATGCGAGCAACAGCAACAGCGGCAGAACGCGCGGGATGCGTTCGATAAAGACCTGGCCAAGGGAAAGCGTAGCCTCGATGTCGTCAATACGCCCCTCTATCCCTACCAGCAACAGGGCATGTTCCATCTCGCCTTTACCGAGAGGGCTCTGCTCGCCGATGACATGGGCCTCGGCAAGACGGTGCAGGCGATCGCAGCCTGCGAACTGCTGCGCCGCCTACGGGGAATAGCAAGGGTGTTGGTCGTCAGCCCCGCTTCGCTAAAAGCCGAGTGGGAGGAACAAATCGACAAATTTACCGGACTCTCGTCGCTGATTGTTCAAGGCAGCCGCGCCAACCGACTCAAGCAATATCGCCAATCGGCGTTTTTCTATCTCACCAATTACGAACAAATACTCTCCGATGCCGGCGACATTCAAGCCGTACTCGCCCCCGACATTGTTATCCTTGATGAAGCCCAGCGTATAAAGAATTGGCAGACCAAAACTGCGACTGCCATCAAACGGCTCCACAGCCGTTACGCGTTCGTCCTCACGGGCACCCCGCTAGAGAACCGCATCGACGAGATCTACTCCATCGTCCAGTTCCTCGATCCCCACCTCTTCGGTCCGCTGTTCCGCTTCAACCGCGACTTCTATGAACTGGATGAGAAGGGTCACCCCTACGGCTACAAAAACCTCGACGAGCTACACCGTCGCCTGCGCCCGGTCATGCTGCGCCGGCGCAAGGACGAGGTAGAGGGGGATCTCCCAGCCCGTACCGTTAACAACTACTTCGTCACTATGACAAGGGAGCAATCACTACGCTATGACGACTACAACGGGCTAGTCGCCAGGCTCGTTGCACAGGCGCGCCGCCGTCCGTTACGCAAGGAAGAGTGGGAAAAACTTCAGAAGTGGCTCGCCTGCATGCGCATGCTCTGCGATACGCCTTACATTCTCGACCCGGAGTGTGACGATTCGCCGAAACTGGAAGAATTGGACAAAATCCTCGACGAACTGTTGGAAGAAGGCGATCACAAGATTATTATCTTCTCGGAGTGGACCCGTATGCTGGAACTGGTGTGTCGCTTGGCCGAGAAACAGGGCATCGATTACGCCCTCCATACCGGCGCTATTGCGCAACCCAAGCGACGCCAAGAGATACGTCGCTTCAAAGATGATCCTGATTGCCGCTTGTTTCTCTCCAGTGACTCGGGCAGCACCGGCCTCAATCTACAAAACGCTGATGTGGTGATCAACCTCGACTTGCCGTGGAACCCAGCCAAACTGGAACAGCGTATCGCCCGAGCCTGGCGCAAACACCAAACGCGTCCTGTCCAGGTCATCAACTTGGTGTGCGAACACTCCATAGAGCACCGCATGCTCCACTTGCTCGATCAGAAACAGCATCTGGCCCAAGGTGTTGTCGACGGACTCGGCGAGTTGAAAACCATGGCCATGCCCTCGGGGCGGGCCGCTTTCATGGAGCGTATGGAGGCGATTATGGGGCAAACCGACGCTGCCCCCGCAGCAATAGCAGCGCCGCACAAGGAGAAGGACACCCCGCTGGAACGGTTGCGCGAAGACAGTATAGGCCAATGGGAAGAGCGGCTCGATCTGCTTCAGGTGCACGACAGCGACGCCGGGAAAACCGTCGTTGCTGTTGTCGACCATCTGGACGAACCACTCCGCAAGGCTCTGCAAAAAAGCGTGACCGACAACCTGCCAGGGCAGCCGTTGGAAATCCTGGACAGAACCACTTTTGAAACCATTCAGCGGCTGATAGATAGCGGTGTGTTATCGCTGAACAAGGAAGCCCGAACGCTCCACCAATCCCCCTCTATAAACAAACCGCACCACAATGCACAAGCGCGTCGCTTGAGCAGCGCCCGCCAACGGCTGACGCAGGCCGAACGCAAGCATAGCATGGCGCAGGTCCTGGCCGGTGGCGGTTTTGTCGTAGAGGCCTTGCCCGCCCTAGGCGAAGCGGTAGACGGCGCACTGGAATCGTTGGCTCGTCTCGACGATCATGATACGGCGCCACTTCCTATCTCGTTCATCGAATCAAGACTGGTTAAAACAGCAAGGCTGCCCTCCGGCACCGCCGCACTGGTCGCCCAACTGCGTGAAGGTGGCGACGGGCTCGATGAAAACACGGCTCGAGCACTACTTGCTGATGGCGCTGCATTGATGCAACACGCAGCGGAAATATTGGACCGGGCGGCATTTGAATGAATTCGCTTGTGTTCCGCGATTTCTGTATTGCGGTCACGGCCACCTTTCGAGTGCTTTACGTGTTTGTTGTCATGGAACACGGCGACTACGAGAAGACGGAAGGGTTGTATGACGCTGCTCATTGCCCGAACAGATTATCCGAAATATTCTCTGATAACAATATCATACGACTTGTTCAAATATTTGCACCATACGGGCTGTCGATCTGATCTACCAAACCCTGTAGATTCTCTTGAACGTTGCGAAACGAGTTTACGGCGTCCCCACCGAGTGTACCAAACGACATATTCAGAGTAGGGCTCGCGGCCCATGTCGGGTTTCAAAAACTTTCGTGTGCGCAAGCGACGGAATTGAACTGGTCAGGATTTAAGAAACGGCAGATGAAAAAATTCGCAGGCGAGTACGCATCGCCTGCCGATCTCTTCTATGCCTTGGCAGTGTAAGCGTCACCAGCAAAGCGCTCTTCGATGGTCTTGGCGATCTGTTTGCGACAGGGCATGATGAACGCGCGAATAACATGATTTAAGCCGAAAACTTTCCCTGACTTCGAACTCTCCGACCTTTTTGCGACGCGTTTTCCGTGGTTTTGCCGCCCGACATGACTTGGGGTACACTTGATTTAAGGCGAACGTACTGTTTGAGACACCTAGACTTAAAGCGGCGAACAATATTCGGAATCGTTCGGATTTTCGTATCACAGCTGGGCGAGATGGATTGGCGACGTGAATGAATTTTGAAGGCAGCCCTTAGGGTCTATTACGGGCGGAAGCGACGCTGCGAGGGACGACTAAGCGCCAGATTCGTTATAGGCAAGATGCTAGAAGCAAAGTTGTTGATACTGATAGGGATAGCCAATGGCGTACCCGTAGTTCTAATGAAAATCATAGGCTGCCGGTTATCGACGCCGTTGGATCTCGATCGTAACTTTTTTGACGGGCGCCCAGTCTTTGGCCCGTCAAAAACAATCGTTGGAATAATATCCTCTGTAGCCGTCACAGCCTTGTGTTCACCGTTGTTGGGTTTTTCCTGGATATTTGGCCTTTGGATTTCTGTCGCGGCCATGCTTGGAGACCTCTTTTCAAGCTTTTTAAAACGGCGTTTAGGCATGCCTTCCAGCAGCATGGCGTTGGGAATCGATCAAATTCCCGAATCGTTATTTCCTATGTTAGTGGGCAAATATTTCTTCGGATTGACTTGGCTTAGCGTCGCGTACGTCGTGGCGATGTTTTTCGTATTGGCCATCGTCGCTTCTCGCATGTTGCATAAATTAAACATCCGAAAAGTGCCTTATTAAAGGCGTTAGGGCCGCGCAAGAATAAGTTTACATTTTGGGCGTTGAGGCGCCCGCCCGGCAAGGCGCGAAAACGCAGGAATATGCGCATATTTCAAGTTTTCGCAACGCAGCCAGGCGGGACGCATCGATGTTCAAAATGTGAAGTTATTTTGCGCGAGTCCTTAGCCCGAACGCAAGGTGTGGAGAGTGATCTCGGGCGGGCAGTTCAGCCGGACGTTGACGATCGAGGCGCCGGCGCCGACCGACGTATAGCCAATCATATTATGGTAACGCCATGGCCCGGCGCCCAAATAGCGGGGACATTTTGAATCCAGGGTAATAGGTATGCCGCCCGGCAGACAGATTTGCCCCCCGTGCGTATGGCCGCAAAACATCACATCAAAATCTGCGTACGCCGCTTGGCGATAAATTTCAGGCGTATGAGAAAGCAATAGGGAGACGCCTTCCGAAGCGAGCGATTGCGCTGTTTTTTCGATGTTGTCCACACGAAAGTAATGGGCGTCGTCGATGCCGGCGATATGTAATGTCGAACCTTTCGATTCGATGGCGACCGATTCATTGAGCAACATTTTAATACCCAGCGCTTCAAGGTCTGGTACCATCGTTACGCTGTCGTGATTGCCCAGCACGCCGTAAATGGGGCCCCGCAGCCTGCGAATAACAATTTCCATGCCTTCTATAGTCTTGTCGATGGGACCAGAAGTTCTGGCCCGATAATCCCCCGTCAACACGCAGGCATCATATCTTAGGTCTTTTATGCGGTCTGCAAGCTCACGGGTGACATCAAAATTCATGTCTACGTGTAGGTCGCTTAGATGGAGTAGCGTGAAACCATCGAAAGCGGCGGGCAAGCGCGTCAGGCCAATTGCGTTTTCTTTCACCCGGAAATCAAAGGTATTGCGATGGCCCCGCCAATACAGACCTGAAAGTTTGAGGACGTAACGAATAAGTGCGTGGCTGGAATACCAGTTTTCCGGATGAAAGAAATTTAATCCGCCGCCGAACACGCGCGGTTCCGACGCTCTTTCTATGCCCAATCGTTGCCGCGCGTGTAAGCGGCCTAGCCGGGTTTCCAGTTTGCGCATTAGCTCGTCTGACATCGTTTTAAGTATAACCTGCAGCGAGTTGATTTATAACGGTTCAATTAGCGACGACTTCTCGCCAACACTGCGGATATACCAAACTTCAACCTCTCTGACGGGTGTTGTGCAAAGCGCGCTCGTTACCTAATATTTAAAGTATGAACCAGATTTGCCTTGTAATATACCCGTGGCGTTTGAGATTTAGGTGTCAATAGCACGCCCTCTTCATTCCATGTCTGCGTTGAAACTCCTCGCAATAGTCCGGCTGTTACTCGTCATTTCGCCTTGCTACGAAATGAATATGACGCACTCTTAACACCTAAATCTCAAACGCCACGGGTATATATTGAATAATTGTGAAAATAGGTGCACGATAGCATTATTGGTAGATAAGCCAAAGCGGACCGGAGGTAACGCCGTTGTTCACGGATGCAGGCACCCGCTATGGATTTCCAGCTCCATGCTTGTCATTGACCGGCGGCCAGTTCAGCGCACGTAGTCGGGATAGAACTACGGCGCGCGCACTGGTAGGTTTTCTCCAAGTACAGCCAGCTCGAGCTTGCCGACAATCTTTACTATCCCATTGCCATCATTACGAGCACCGCACTGTTGCTGGTCGCTATGGGAGTCTTTCTACATCTCACGCGCCTAACCTGCACCATCGCAGGAATAGCGCGAACAACTGGAGCTGTAGCCGATAGCGCTGACCTATCAATCAACCCGGCGCCAGTGGCCGGAATTGCTGCGAATGCTAGGACAACCACCCACTTTTTGAACTCCACCGTCTCTATTTCGAATAGGTTGATATTTGGAATTCGCCAGCCACACACGTGAATCGTGAATTTGTTACGCGACGCGAGCCCTAAGCGTAGAGCATCTTTAAAAAGCCTATTCTTATCCCGCACGTTGGCGTATTCTTAGGACGGTGAGCGCGTTCGCAGTCTGAATGGGCGCGCAACGTGAGAACTCGCGAGGCGCTTCATGAATTCTTTCACAAACTTTAAGGCCTCTAAAGCAATGTCGTTAGTATGGCTTGCTAGGTGGTTTGCAGTTCTTTTCTTTCTAATCACGAGTACGACAGTCTGCGGCGAGCGGGTCGATAAAGAACAACGCCTAAAACAAGCGCGAGAGCTGATCGAATTCAATCGTAGTCTACGCAAAGCAAAAAACGGTGATGTCGACGCCCAATACCAAGTGGCGCTCATGTATGATGAAGGCAAGGGAACGCCGCGAAACCACGACGAGGCTGCGCTGTGGTATCGAAAAGCCGGTGTAAAGGGGTTTGCTCCGGCACAGAGCGGTTACGGCGTGTTGTTGAAGAATAAGCAACGCTATAACGAGGCGTACACGTGGCTGCAAAACGCCGCCGAACAGGATTATCCCGAGGCAATGTATGAGCTGGGCGATGTATACACCAACGGCTTGATCGCGGAGAGAGACGAAGAGAAAGCAGCGTTTTGGTATCAGCGGGCAGCGGAGCAAGGCGTGGCGAACGCTCAGCTCCAATTGGGCAAATACTACGAGCGCGGCGTAGGCGTTGGCAAAGACTTGGGGCTGGCGCGTATTTGGTATCAACGTGCTGCCGGCCAGGGTATTGTCGACGCTCAATATAGTGTGGCGCGGATGTACCACGACGCCCAAGGTGGGCCTAAAGAGTCCGCACGCGCTATCTCGTGGTGGCGTACCGCGGCTCAAGCCGGACATGCTGAATCCC
>CALZJI010000028.1 GCA_945787615.1 uncultured Chromatiaceae bacterium
ACGGTGGGAACTTGGGGACGGACGGGTCGGTTGCCTACTTATTTACAAAAGCGGGCATCATTAGCTATCCGGTGAACGCCGATGAAGATAAGCTGATGGAAGTGGCCCTGGAGGCGGGCGCCGACGATGTGGTGAGCAATGACGATGGATCGATCGACGTGTTGACGGAACCCGACGGTTTCGCGCCTGTTCGTGACGCCATGCTGGAAGCGGGTTTGGAGCCTGAGCAGGCGGAAGTGACCATGCGCGCCTCGACCAATACGTCACTGGGCCTTGATGAAGCCCAGAAAATGGTACGTCTCCTTGAAACATTAGAAGATTTGGACGACGTCCAGAACGTCTATTCCAATGCCGATATATCAGAAGAAGTCTTAGCTCAAATCGGCTAGTAGGTTATCTTACGTTGCATATTCGGAGCGGTCCTATCTACAACAGGAACTAACGTCGACGCGGTCGCGTTCGTGTTCTTTTTTCCTTGGCCTCCAAAATGAGGCCAATTCGGCCGCGGCAGTGGGTTTCCTTTTGCAATCTCTCCGTTTTTCCGTAAACTGATCAAACATGTCTCTTGGACCGTCGTTTATCCGTCAATGATTCGCATCATCGGTATTGACCCGGGTTCCCGTGTAACCGGTTACGGTGTGATCGAGTTACGCAACGGTCGCATTCACTATTTGACCAGCGGCGCCATTCGCGCCTCTGGCGCGGCGTTTCCTGACAGGCTAAGGGAAATATTCGAAGGAATTGGAGGAATTGTCGAGACGTTCTCGCCTATAGAGCTTGCGATTGAGAAGGTGTTTGTTCAACGGAATGTAGATTCGGCACTGAAGTTGGGGCAAGCGCGGGGTGCGGCAATTTGCGCTGCTGTCATGCATTCATTGTCGGTATATGAATATTCGCCTAATCAAATTAAGCAAGCCGTCGTGGGTCGGGGTCACGCGGCTAAAGAGCAAGTGCAGCACATGGTGAAGATATTATTAAGTTTGTCGGAAATCCCCCAGAGCGACGAGGCTGATGCGTTGGCGTGCGCATTATGCCATACCCAGATTCGAACGACACTTGATCGAATTGGTGTGAGCCCTCATGCTCGCCAAACGGGTGTTCGACGATGATAGGTCGGCTAAAAGGCGTTTTGATTGAAAAAAAACCGCCGTCACTCGTGGTCGATGTTAACGGTGTCGGCTATGAACTCGACGCGCCCATGACCACCTTCTACGTCTTGCCTGAATTGGGTCACGAAGTCACGCTTCACACTCATTTAATAGTCCGTGAAGATGTGCAACAACTCTACGGTTTCGCCGTCGAGTCAGAGCGCGCGTTGTTTCGCCAGCTGATAAAAGTAAGTGGGATTGGGGCGAAAATGGCGATTTCCGTACTTTCAGGGATTTCCGCGGACGGCTTTATCCGCTGTGTTCAAGACAATGATGCTCTCAGCCTAACGCGGTTACCGGGGATCGGGAAAAAAACTGCCGAACGATTAATTGTCGAGATGCGGGACCGTATCGATGATAAATGGAAAGGTACACCACAGCCAGTCGAGGTGGGCGACACATTTCCCGTAGCGAAGTCAGACGCAGTGGCTGATGCGGTGAGTGCGCTGATTTCGTTAGGGTATAAACCCCAGGAAGCGAGCCGGTGGGTGAGGAATGTCGAGCCCCGTGATTTGCCAAGCGAGGAGATCATTAGGCAGGCGTTGCAAATGGCGGCGAAATAGGGGTTGCGCGTAGAAAACGATTAGCTCCGATTATCGATCTAAATCGCGACAAATAGCGGCACGTTAACCGACGTTTTCAATATCCGTGACCCAGGAACGGCCGGCGTTATTTCGTGTGCCATAATATCATGGTAGAAAATAAAAGGTTATTACGAGACGGTCCGCCGCGAGGTACATAGGTACATAAGTATAAAGAGATTTTCACGTAAGCTATCGCGACGCGACCGACGGAACATGGAGGATGGTTACGGTCGTGAGATGCCGGCGAGCATGGTGGACCAAAGGAGTACGGATCAACCAAACGGTATTGTGGCAGTGTAGGTTAGAGTGTCCGTAGCGCTCCAGACAAAGACCGTACCCGGAGCTTGTCACATCGCTACCGCAACGTGACGTACAAATCTACGGTAAACTTGGGGTTTCGCTCCCTCGTCGTACCGCGCGGTGGACCGGAACACGGGAGATAACCGTAGGCAAGAGGTGTAACGATGCAACCAGATCGAATCGTGTCGGGTGGGGAACATGAAGAGGACGTCGCGCTCGATCGTGCAATTCGCCCTAAAAAGCTTGCCGACTACGTGGGTCAACCGGCGGTACGCGAACAAATGGAAGTGTTTATCCAAGCGGCAAAAAACCGCGGCGACGCCCTTGATCACACGCTGATATTCGGTCCACCCGGCTTAGGTAAAACCACGCTGGCGCATATCGTGGCGGCCGAAATGGGGGTTAACTTGCGCCATACCTCAGGGCCGGTTTTAGAACGCGCCGGGGATTTAGCCGCAATGCTGACTAACCTCGAGCCTCGGGATGCACTATTCGTTGACGAGATCCATCGGTTGAGCCCTGTTGTGGAAGAAATACTCTATCCGGCGATGGAAGACTATCAACTGGATATCGTTATCGGCGAGGGTCCGGCGGCGCGTTCCATAAAGCTCGATCTCCCACCCTTTACTTTGGTTGGGGCGACGACGCGCGCGGGACTTTTAACGTCGCCGTTGCGGGACCGGTTTGGTATCGTGCAACGGCTTGAATTCTATAATACAAAGGACCTTACCCTCATCGTGGATCGCTCGGCAAGAATATTGGGTGTGGATATTGACGAAGAGGGCGCCGCGCAAATTGCCTGCCGCTCCCGCGGAACACCGCGGATTGCCAATCGTCTATTACGCCGCGTACGCGATTATGCCGAAGTCAAGGCCGATGGGCGCATCACCAAAGAGGTGGCGGATTACGCCCTGGACCTATTGGAAGTGGATAAGAGCGGCTTTGACGCGCAGGATCGCAAATTATTGTTAGCGATCATCGATAAATTTGACGGCGGCCCCGTGGGTGTCGATAACTTAGCGGCGGCGATCGGCGAGGAACGCGGAACCATCGAAGAGGTATTGGAGCCGTTTCTAATCCAACAAGGTTTCATCATGCGCACCCCTCGCGGTCGCGTGGCGACGCGTAACGCCTATGCTAATTTCGGGCTAACCATGCCGAAACACGCAGAACACGCGGCGGAACTTCAGCACGGACTGCCCGGGTTATTTGATAACCCGGATGTCTAAGTTACGCGATTGAAAGCGCGCAATCGTACAGTTAGTGACTCCCTGGTTTGACTTTTCTCGCGCAGGCCCATAACGGCCTACGTAATCGTCCGGGATTGTGATTTCCACGTTCCAACGCGACGGTTGGGGGGCATGGCGGGCTTGTCGTAGATCGACAACGGTGGACGGCGTACCATATTTTTCGAATTACGTGTAATATGATGCCTGCGTTTTTGCCCGTGTGTATCCGGGCTATGATGAGGCGCGTAGTGTTAAAGAATGTTATATCAAAGAATGACGAACAGCGTATTATTTTGAATGAAGGAATTTGTTTGGCCGGTTCGGGTGTACTACGAGGATACAGATAGCGGCGGTGTCGTTTATTACGCCAACTATCTAAAATATATGGAGCGAGCGAGGACGGAGTGGTTGCGTAGTCTGGGGATTGAACAAAACCAGTTACAAAAGGAACAGGGCGTTATTTTTGCGGTAAGAAGCGCACACCTTGAATACCTCAAACCGGCGCGTTTTAATGACAACATTAACGTGGTCTCTGTCATTAACGAGCAGCGAAGGACAAGTCTAACCTTCGATCAGCATGTCATTTTCGCTGGCGAACTGGGTAGCCCAACGCCAAAGAATAGCGTCCTGTGTACCGGCCGGATTAAAGTTGCCTGTCTTGATAGCGCGCGTTTCCGTCCTCGCCCTATTCCAGAGTTCATTTTAGCGGAGATTACGCGTGACCACTGATCTTTCTCTTGTCAGCCTGATCCTAAACGCCAGCCCTTTAGTGCAGGCGGTAATGTTGTTTCTGCTCATCGTATCGCTGGTTTCCTGGACCATGATTTTTCAGAAAAGCCGTGTAGTTAAAACTGCACGGTCTGAAGCGACGCAGTTTGAGTCGCAGTTCTGGTCTGGCGGCGATTTAACCGTTCTCTATCGGGAAATTATCGCACGTGAAAAGACAGTAGGTTTAGAGAAGATCTTCGAAGCGGGATTTAAGGAATTTGTGAGGCTGCGCAAACAAGGTAGCGTCGAACCGATGGCCGTGGTTGAGGGCGCGCAACGTGCTATGCGCGTGGAACTGAGTCGAGAAGTGGAAGTTTTGGAGACGCAACTACCGTTCCTCGCAACGGTTGGCTCAACGAGCCCTTACGTCGGATTATTTGGCACCGTATGGGGTATTATGAATTCATTTCGCGCTTTAGGAAACGTCAACCAAGCAACGCTTGCGATGGTCGCACCGGGCATCGCCGAAGCGCTGATCGCTACCGCGATGGGCCTGTTTGCGGCCATACCGGCGGTCGTTGCGTACAACCGCTATTCAACGGACGTAGAGCGTATCATTTCACGCTATGACACATTCCTTGAAGAGTTTTCCACGATTTTGCAGCGCCAGGCTCATGTCGAAGAAAGGACACTCTAAGCGGATGCGGCGATGTGTGGTGACTTCGAAGCGTTGAGGAGGGGAATGTCTTAATGGCGCAGCAGCGTGTACGCAAGCGACCCATGTCGGAAATAAACGTTGTACCCTACATCGACGTGATGTTGGTTCTGTTAGTGATCTTCATGATTACGGCGCCGTTGTTATCGCAAGGCGTGAAAGTGGATTTGCCACAGGCGGCTTCGGAGCCCATTCCGCCGGAAGAGCGTGAGCCGTTGGTGGTTTCGGTGGATAAATCGGGAAATTTGTTTTTGAATGTTGGCGAGAATAGCGAAGAACCGATTAGCCACGATACGTTGGTCCAGCGCGTCGCCGCGGTATTGCGACGGCAACCGGGAACGGCCGTTTATGTTCGCGGGGACACCGCGGTTGACTACGGCACAGTGGTGACGGCCATGTCGTTGTTACAGCAGGCGGGCGCACCGAGCGTCGGCTTATTAACAGAGCCGCCGGAACGTTAACGGTGAGCGTATTTGTATCGGGTGTATCAGCGCAGTTCGGCGCCGCGTTTGTTCCCTTTGAGCCATTGTGAGTTATATACGCGACAATATCGTTCCGTTTTCCTTTGCCGTGCTCGTGCATTTGGCGCTGGTGGTGTTCTTAGTCGTGAGTTTGGATTGGACGCCAGAAAAGGAATCCGCGCCGAAGGAGGAAAATACCGTTCAAGCCATCGTAGTGGATGAGAGTAAGGTTCGGGCCGAACAGGAGAAATTAAAAGAGGAAGAAGAGCGGAAAAAACGCGAAGAAGAGGCCCGTAACCAGCGCTTGGAAGAGCAGGCCAGGGAAGCCGAGCAGAAACGTAAGGACGAAGAACGCCGTCTAAAAGAAGTCGAAAGAATGCGTAAAGAAGAGGAGCGGAAAGTAAAAGAGGCGGCGAAAAAGCGCGAGGAAGAATTGAAACGAGCAGCGGAATTGGAAAAGCAACGTAAGGCGGAAGAAGCCGAACGAAAACGCCAATTAGAAGCGGAACGAAAACGCAAGGCAGAAGAGGAACGACAGCGTAAAGTCGCCGAAGAGCGCAAACGTAAGGAGGAAGCGGAGCGCAAACGCAAGGAAGAGCAAGAGCGCCAGCTTCGTCTAGAGGCGGAACGTCAACGCAAGGCCGAAGAGGCGCGTCGGCGCCGGGAAGCCGAGGAAGCACTACGCCAGCAGATGGAAGAGGAACAGCGTGCGTTGGATTCTGCGCGACAGCGCCGCCAGCAACGCCTTATGGCGGCTTATGTGGACGCCATTCGTCAAGACGTTCAACGCAGTTGGCGCAAACCGCCCGGCGCCAGCGCCGAGTTGACGTGCACGGTGAAAGTGGCCCAGATTC
Source organism: uncultured Chromatiaceae bacterium (assembly GCA_945787615.1). Taxonomy (GTDB): domain Bacteria; phylum Pseudomonadota; class Gammaproteobacteria; order JAADHS01; family JAADHS01; genus CALZJI01. Next base: position 6,000 of record CALZJI010000028.1, read on the forward strand.
CAGGGGGCGAGGTCATTGATGCTAAGATTGTGTCCTGTAACACCAGTGATGCGAATTTCCGTCGATCGGTGGTCAACGCAGTATTCAAAGCATCGCCGCTGCCTAGGCCGGCGGATCCGTCGTTGTTTACGCGCGAGATCGAATTTAAGTTTAGTCCACAGGAGTAGATGACAGAAAACGATGAGAAAGATATGGTTCTATGCCTTGGGTATTTTCCTGACAATGGGTCAGGCCCAGGCCGTACTGAAGATTGAGATTACCAAGGGGGCTGAAGGCGCGCTGCCTATCGCCATCGTACCCTTCGCGTGGAAGGCGTCATCGGTACCGGTAACGCAAAAACTGGATGAAGTGATTACCGCGGATTTACACCGTAGCGGGCTTTTTGATCCTATCCCCAAAACTGATTTTCTTTCCTGGCCGACCGAAGGGAGTGAGGTGCGTTGCAAGGACTGGCGTCTTCTGGGGGCGGAAAACATTGTCGTGGGCAACGTTCGGCCGATAGGCGAAATATTCGAAGTACGCTACGAGCTCTTTGACGTCTTGCGTTGTGTTCAGGTGGAAGGCCAGAAGTTTCGGGTGCAGGGGAACCAGTTGCGCCGGCTTGGTCACCAGATCAGCGATCGGATATACAAGGCCTTGACCGGCGAACGCGGTGCCTTCGCGACGCGTATTGCGTATGTCGTGGCGTCTATGGGTGACGACGGAAAACCACGCTATATGCTGCAAGTCGCCGATTCCGACGGGTTTAACGCGAGGACCATCTTATCGTCTCCGGAGTCTATCATTTCACTCGCGTGGTCTCCCGATGGCACGCGGTTGGCTTATGCGTCGTTCGAACACGGCCCGGTGACGGTCTATATTCAGGATGTCACCACTGGCGAGCGGGAAAGGTTGATCAACACTAAAGATCAAGTCAGCGGCCCCGCTTGGTCGCCTGATGGTACGCGTCTGGCGGTGGTGATGTCGCGAGGGGGTAAGCGGGATATCTACCTCGTCGACTTGGCGACACGGGCGACAAAGCGACTCACGCGCACTTCGGCGTCGGGATTTAATACGGAGCCGGTGTGGTCGCCGGACGGCGATTACATCGTCTATACATCGCACTCGGGCGGTCGACCTCAGCTGTATCGTGTGAACGCGACGGGTGGCAGAGCGAAACGCTTAACATTCGAAGGGAAATACAATACTCGCGGTACGTTTTCGCCGGATGGCAAGCTGTTAGGCATGGTGCATGCGGACGGAGCAGGTTATCATATCGCGGTTTTGGAGTTGGAAACGGGGACATTTCGCGTCTTGAGCCGAACGCGCTTGGACGAATCGCCCAGCTTTGCTCCCAACGGCAGCATGATTCTGTACGCCACACGTGACCGAAACCGCGGTGTGCTGGCCGCGGCATCTGCCGACGGGCGGGTGGGTCAACGTTTCGAACTTCAGGAACGTGGCGATGCGCGGGAACCGGCGTGGGGACCCTTTTTGACACCGTAGAGGAAGAGGAGCGAACGAATGACGGGCTTTGCAAGGCTTTTTGCATTATTCGGGGTGATTGCGCTGTTTTTGTATGGCTGTAGCGCTGTCCCAGTGGAAGAACCCGATACGGCGGCAGGGGAACCCGAGGAAATTATTGAAGCGCCGCAGGAGCCATTAGCGGGAGAGGAATTCGACGTTGAAGATGGAGAAGCGGACACCATGGGTATCGAAGAGCCCCTGGGTTTTCGTGGCGATCCGTTGGATGATCCCGATAGCTTACTCGCCAAGCGAGTTGTCTATTTCGATTTCGACAGTGCGGTGGTGAAAGATGATTTTTCAGTCATCGTCGAAGCGCACGCCGGTTATCTCACGGACCATCCAGGTGCCCGGGTGACACTCGAAGGGCACGGTGACGAGCGAGGTACACGAGAGTATAACTTGGGTCTTGGAGAACGCCGCGCCCAGGCAATCCAACAGTTTTTATTGTTGTTAGGCGCCTCCAATCAACAGATTCAAACGGTCAGCTATGGCGAGGAGCGTCCCGCTTCGTTAAATCATGATGAAGAGGGATGGCAACTAAACCGGCGCGTTGAATTCGTGTACGAACGCTAGCTATGAAACGTCCTCAGAAAGTTGCTGTCTTCGCTGCGGTCATTGGCTATTTAGTGGTTTTCGCTGCCGGAACCAGTTGGGCCCAACGTGCGGCCATTGAAGACATTACGGAGGCTCAGGGTGAGGCTAGCCGTGAGCCGTCACAACGTCAAGGGGTAGCGCGTGGCGAAACGGGCACCGCTGCGACATCCTTGGAAGACAGGGTAAGGCGGCTCGAACGGTTGATGAACAATCAAGCGTTAGTCGACATGCTGCGTCGCCTGGAGGAAGTCCAGCAGGAGACGGAACTGTTGCGCGGCGACATGGAAGAACTCGGCCATAGCCTTGATGGGCTCAAGAACCGTCAGCGTGACATCTATGTGGATATCGACCGTCGTATTCAACAGCTGGAAACGCGCGGGGCATCTGCGCCGTCTGTAGGGACGGGTCAAACAAGCGCCACGGGAGCGGCCGTTGGCTCTGCCGCCATTTCCAGCGGTCGCGGCGACGAAGACGCCGGCGCGGCGCGCAAAGCCTATGAGAAAGCTTTCGGCATATTGCGTCAAGGGCGTTATGACCAAGCCGTAACCGCATTTGAACAGTTCCTCAAGGATCACCCTCAAAGTGACTACGTTGATAACGCGCGATATTGGTTGGGTGAGGCCAATTATGTCACGCGTCGGTTCGAACGCGCGGTATCGGATTTTAAACGACTGATTGCCGAATATCCGGCGAGCCCAAAGGTGGCGGATGCCTATCTAAAGATGGGCTTCAGTTATTACGAAATGGGAAACTGGAGAGAGGCTCGCGAAGCGCTTGATAAGGTGAAGCAACAGCACCCAACCACGGCTGCCGCCCGGCTGGCAACGGAACGTCTGGCGCGAATGAAGAAAGAAGGGCACTAAACAACGTGTCGCGCGCGCAAGCTCGCTCGTCCTACATTAATCTAGGCTACACGAACGCCGCGGGTAATGACACTGCTGGATTTGTAGGAACGGACATCCTTGGCGGCGATCGCCGCCGCGTGCGTCTACGCTAAGGGCTCGCGTCAAAATTAATTAACATTTTGGACGTCGATCCATCTCGACTGGCTGCGTTACAAAAACTTGAAAGATACTTATATTCCGGCGTTTTTGCGCCTCGCCAGGCGAGCGCCTCAACGCCCAAAATGTGAATTAATTATGACGCGAGACCTAAGCGCACTGACAGAACGAAGCGACGAGTTTTTCGCCAGTATACATTGTTGCCGCGTCTTCTAAGGGCCGCGGAAAATAATAATTATCCAAAGATTGCGCCGGATTTTTACTCAGATTCAATGCGCGGCAAGTGGCGCATATTGGAATATGCAACACTTGCCGTAACGCAGAAGCTGAGCAAAAAGGCAAGCAAGGTTGGATAATTATTTTTTTCCGTGGCCCTAAACAACCGTTTCGATTTTTTACACGCTATGAATCCTCCGTATACCGTTTCAGAACAAACGCCTGAAGAGATTGGCGCAGATCGGCGCGGTCATCGGCTTCGCATCACGGAAATTTTTTATTCACTACAGGGCGAAGCGCGTTCTGTTGGGTGGCCGACCGTATTTGTCCGTTTGACCGGTTGCCCGCTCCGTTGCGGCTATTGCGATACGGCTTACGCGTTTCACGGCGGCCAATGGATGGAGTTAGCCGAGATACTCGCCGAGGTGGCTCGATACAACACGCATTATGTCACGGTAACCGGGGGCGAACCCATGGCGCAAAAAGCGTGCCTCGCGCTGCTGATACGCTTATGCGACGCCGGTTACGAAGTGTCGTTGGAAACCAGTGGCGCGCTAGACGTATCCGATGTGGATTCTCGCGTCATCAAGGTCATGGATCTAAAAACGCCAAGCTCTGGTGAAGTGGAGAAGAATCTATATTCGAACATAGAAAGACTCACTGAACGCGACCAGCTGAAATTCGTCATCGGCGACCGACGCGATTATGACTGGGCTAAACGTAAACTGGCGGAGTACAGATTGAGTGGGCGCTGCGAAGTGTTGTTTTCGCCCATTCACGATACCCTCGCACCGCGACAGCTGGCGGAATGGATATTGGCCGACCAATTGGCGGTGCGCATGCAGGTGCAGTTACATAAATACCTTTGGGGTGACGAACCGGGGCGATAAATGGCGGCAACACCGAAGAAAGCCGTCGTGCTGGTTTCCGGCGGGTTAGATTCAGCGACGACCTTGGCGCTTACAAAAGAGCAGGGATTTTCTTGCTACGCCTTGAGCTTCGATTATGGTCAACGCCATCGTGCCGAACTCAACGCCGCCAAGCGCGTCGTCAGCGCCCTGGGTGTCATAGAGCATAAGACCATTCGCATTGACCTTAGCGGAATCGGAGGTTCGGCGCTGACGGACACCCGCATTCCTGTTCCGGATGCCCCCAGCGAAGGGATTCCTGTAACCTATGTACCGGCTCGTAATACAGTTTTCCTGGCTTTCGCCCTTGGATGGGCGGAAGTGCTAGGCGCGCGCGATATCTTCATTGGTGTCAACGCCGTGGATTATTCCGGTTACCCCGATTGTCGCCCGGAATTTATTCGTTCTTTTGAGGCTCTTGCGAGTCTGGCCACAAAAGCGGGGGTAGAAGGCGCTTCGTTTTCGGTGCAAACGCCGCTCATCCATCTCTCGAAAGCGGAAATTATCCAGCAAGGTCTTCGGCTTGGCGTCGATTACGGCCTGACTGTTTCATGTTATTCGGCGGACCAAGATGGCCGCGCGTGCGGAGTGTGTGACTCCTGCCGCTTGAGAAAGGCAGGTTTTGAAGCGGCCGGAGCACCTGACCCGACAATCTATTATTGCTCCAAATAAGGGTGGTGGAACCGCGGAGAATACGTTAAACTATCGCGCTTATTTTGCGCACCAAACGCCACCTCAAGAATATGGGCCATTAGCTCAGTTGGTAGAGCAGTGGACTTTTAATCCATTGGTCGTTGGTTCGAGTCCAACATGGCCCACCATTTTGTCCCTCCCCGACATACGTAATCGTCAAGATCTCACGCTGATTGTTCTACAAGGCCGCGGTCGGAAACAGCAAGCGCCGCGATCCCGCACGCCTAAAATACACATGACGGCCTATTCTATACCCGTGGCGTTTGAGATTTAGGTGTTAAGAGTGCGTCATATTAATTTCGTGGCAAGGCGAAATGACGAGTAATAGCCGGACTATTGCGAGGAGTTTCAACGCAGACATGGAATGAAGAGGGCGCGCTATTGACACCTAAATCTCAAACGCCACGGGTATAGATGCGGGCTTAATCATCGCGTTTAGTTGCAGTGTCTATGTAGGTTGGGTTGAGGAACGAAACCCAACTAATCTAATAAGCTGGCGAGGGCCGCTAACGCGGCCCTCTAACAGATTTGTCAACAAAAACCCGAAGCATATTGGCGGCGCCAATACATTGCTATTTTGGCAACATGATCTGGTTCCGATATAGGCTTAGGACATATTTTGTTTTAGAAACGGGAAATTTAAAGTTGCCGAATTGAATGTAGCGCGTGTACGTTCCAGAGCTAAGGTTTGTCTCACAGTCGAGTGGAATGTTTAACGTCGTTCCACCGCGGCTTAGCACCATGGAGCTGCTGGATGGCGTAAGGAACATGCTCCATGTATCCGTTTGCGCAGGATCGAACGGGTGCGATGGGCAAAAGAAGCCGTTACAGTTTTCCGTCCATTCGCGGTTGTTGAACAATGCTTCTCCTGTTCCCACCAGCGAGTTACTAAAAATCCAACCTCCTTTATTTAATGTTGTGTTGAGGTAAGTCGCTTCAGGAAGCGGCGTCGTGTTCGATGCGAAATTTGACGCGAAATTTGAGACCATCGAAACACCAAGCGTTCTGCTATAGCCACTGGGCGTTGCTGTTACCCAGTCTAAGTGCCCCTGGAGCATAGTTTGGCACGATGCAGCGTAGGCGCTCCCTGTTGCGATGGTTCCAACTGATACGGCGAGCGCAATGCTCGTGGCACGAACTCTAACAAGGGCGTTTCTCAACGAGTGTATTTTTTTCATAACGTGTCTCCTTTAGTGGGTGAAATGCTTAACCGACACAGGCAAGGACTCGCCTTGACGAGGAAAGTAAACAAAAGTTCGCAGCTCATGGCCGCTTTCATCAGTCTTGACCAAGAACTGACCTGAGAACGTTTCAATGTTGGCAAGCTGTTGCAGTAAAACGTTATGGCCGTCATCGTCCGTATGGACGAATTCCACAAGGCATAACCGACTGTGGCATTGAACCGTACCCAGTGACGTGCTGGGCATTGTTTCACTGTCGAACACTCCCTTGAGCTGGTTTTCCGTATTAACCGTCCATTGAAAATCGTATTCGTCTTGCCAGAAGCTTGCTTCCATTTCGGTGACGGCGTTTTCAAGCTCGATCGCGTTTGAAATCTCTGATCGGTTTAGCTCTAGCATGCTATCCGCCATCCCGACTTCGCTTAAGAAGCTTGGTTCGGTTGGGTTTGCCGATTGATCTGAAACATTGTGGTCTGCTGTAGTATCGGAGGATGTGGCACTCGGCTTCTCTTCGAGAGAAAGCCTATCTCTAAGGTCGCTAATTGTAGCTTTTGCCATGGTAAGCTCGCTGCGCAGCGCCTTCAGCTCCGACTTCATTTCTAAGCCAACAACAACGTCTTGCCGGGGTGGCATCGCATTCTTGTCCGTATCTACTATCACGTACCAGCTAACGGCGCTAAACACGATAAGCGTTATAAAACCCGACGCAATCGCTGCGATACCTGTAACTTTCGCTGTTCTAAGGTTCATATCGCCTTACTCCTAGATTGCCGCGCATGTGAGTATAGGTTAACAGTCCCCCGCGGATACCTTTATGACTAATTCACTGGAGACCGGTTACATATGCACTTTACTTTGTTAGCTTACGAGAGCTATAAATTCGTCGAAAGATTGAAGCTCTATTGGTAATTTAACCAAAGAACAAGGCAAGTGAAGCGCTACACCGTAGCTGGGATGGAGAAGATGTAGGGTGGGTTAGGCGCGTCTTTTTGCGTCGTAACCTACCAGACGTGCCGCTAGGCACTCATAAAAAACAGGTTGGGTTGCTACGTAACGCGCAGTGGATTACGCAAAAAGACGCGCCTCGGTAATAGCTTGGTAATCGCTCCTGTACCCATGCATCGGTAACACACCCTATCGGATATCGAAACGCTTAAGTAAGTGCCATTCAACCCTAACTCGAGTTTCTCGATTCCGTTTGTTTCCTATAGCAACGTAGATTACGTTGTGCACGCTCCGTGACAACTCTTGTGCGCCGTATAGACTGCATTGTTTGTGAAACTGCCGAACCTCGCTATTGTCAGGGAACGCTACGCGCACCTTGACCCACGAAACTGAATCTGAGTCTCGGGTCGCGCATACTTATAGAATGAGTGAATAGTTTGAGTAGGTCACGTTGCAGGTTGCGGCTACCTGAAAATTGCAGTGCGAACGGAAAGTTGGAGCGGGATGCTTTTTCAGTCTAGGTTACGTTATGCTCACTCGCTGGATATTTGTCTCTGCGAGCGTAACGAACAACACCGGGTGCTTACATGAGGTTGTCGTATTGTGGATCTCATTCAAGAACGCGCCGAACGTCTACGCGGGGCGATCGCTATTAATGTTGTTAATGCTTGGAGGAGTAACGTGATAATGCTGTCAAGGAACGCTACGCGCACCCCAACCTACGATTCTAAGCAACGGGGCTCGTATCGTGCATACGTACAACATGAGTACGTAGTCGGAGTAGGTCACATTGCCGGTTACGGCTACGTGATAATCGTACTACAACGCCCGATATCGTGACGGCGATCGGATCCCGTGAAGGATATGCACTAATCCAGCTTGAGATGAAAACCGAGAAAGGCAGCGGTGCCTGACGAATCAACGACGTCTGCGGTGTTATCGAATCCTTTTACTTCCGTGTATAGCCAGTATTCGTCGTTGCGATCGAGCGCGATTTCCGCACCCAGAGATACTTGCCCAGCGAACGAAAACTCATCGGCGTAGGAATAACGGTTGAATCCCTCCGAGTCGAATTCCATATAGTTACCGCCGGCGCCGATCCCCGCGAACGGAAAGAT
>CALZJI010000029.1 GCA_945787615.1 uncultured Chromatiaceae bacterium
ATATCAGCTGGGCGCGGCTGCTCAAACGCGTCTTCGACATTGACGTCACGACCTGTCCCAACTGCGGCGGTCAGCTCAAGATGATTGCGGCCATCGAAGATCCGCCCGTGATTCAACAAATTCTCACTCACCTTGGCCTCTCACCCCACCCACCGCCGAGATCACCGGCGCGCTACGATGTCTTGTCGGAAGCCGAAATCTACTAACAACGCCGCTCGATCGGTTCACAAACGTGACGCCGAGAGCGGCCTATGGCTTGCGCTCGCCTGTTGGCCCGATTGACGCCAGAAACCTTCCCTGATTTCACATTCTCCGACGATTTTGCGACGCGATTTCCGTGATTTTGCCGCGTGGCGTCGTTTCGGATACATTCGATTTTGGGTGAAAGTACCGTTTGAAACAACTATACTTAA